>CAUSIX010000328.1:0-2514 GCA_963531555.1 uncultured Oribacterium sp. | reverse complement strand
CCGAGGATATTTAAGTCGTAGAGACTCTTGAACTCTTCTCCGAAAGCAAAGGTGCCGGAGGCGGGAATAATCGGATTGTCCAGCTCGATTCCCGAAAGCCTTGTTTTGATACTTACCATTCGATTTCCTCCCATGCAAATACCGGTCCGTCCTTGCAGATACGCTTCATGCCGGACTTCATTTTCCTGCTGCAACCCATACAAGCTCCGAAGCCGCAGCCCATGCGCTCCTCAAAGCTGAACTGTCCGCCCTCTACCTTCTCATGCACGGCGCGGAGCATCGGCTCCGGCCCGCAGACCATGGCATAGTTGTGATTTCCGAGAAGAGAGGTTACAAAGCCCTTTTGTCCGTGACTGCCGTCCTCTGTTGCCACATTCACAGGAACACCCAGTGCGCGGAACTCTTCTTCGAAAAAGACATCCTCTTTGGAACGAAAACCGAGTGCTACATAGGGGTGCTTACCGGCCTCCACCAACTTTTTACAGAGGTAGTACAGAGGCGGAACCCCGACTCCGCCGCCGCAGAGTACAGGGCTTTTAGGGGCATCCTCCACACTGTAGCCGTTTCCAAGCCCTGTCAGGATAGAGAGATATTCTCCCTCTTCCATACAGGAGAGCTCTTCCGTCCCCTCTCCCAAAACCTTATAAATGAGGCTTAAAGTATTTTCCGAAACATCACAGACGGAAATCGGTCTCCTTAAATATTTACCCGGAATCTTAATCTCACAAAACTGTCCGGGCGCGGTAAATTCCGAGCAGTCCCCGTCCAGCTTCATCAGGAAAACTTCTTTCGCAATCATTTTGTTTTCCAGTATCTTAAACTCGCATTCTTGCATGCAGTCTTTCTCCTCTCCTTACTTGTACTCAACTATTTCCCTAAAATACACTATTTTCAAAAAGAAAACTGTTTTCGGGAAATGCAATTCTTCCTTGGCTAATCCACTCTCCTCACAGTCCTCGTTCAGTTTGAAGCCTCTATGATTCCTTTTTCGCTGTTGTAAACTTCTCTTCCTTGATAAAAGGTCTTCAGCACCCTGCCCTGTACCTCCTGCGCTGCAAAGAGCGTGCTTCTGCCTTTCGTATAGAAGCGCTCCGGATCGACCTTGTACACACTGTCAAGGTCTAAAACCGCAATATCCGCTTCCACGCCGTTTTCGATATACTTCGGTCCGCGAATCGGAAAGATTTCTCTCGGCTTTGTGCACATCAGTTCCAGTAGTCTATAGAGGGAAATCGCTCCATGCACTGTCTTTCCTCCCTCGGCGAGAATCTCCGAAGCGTTTGCCTTTGCCTCTCGTCTGTCTACACGCGCTGCTTCCTTTTCTAAGGGATTCCTAAGAACCATATTGTGGAGCATGGACGGAAAGGCGGTTTCCAGTCCTACGATACCAAAGGAAGATTTTGACAGACCCTTACTCTTTTCTTCCGCACTGTGGGGTGCATGGTCCGTGATTAAGCAGTCAATCGTGCCGTCCTGTATTCCCCGAATTAAAGCTTCTCTGTCCGCTGCCGAACGAATCGGAGGATTCATCTTCCAGCTTCCGTCCTCCTCCAAGTCCCTATCCGTAAACATCAGGTAATGCGGCCCGGTCTCCCCTGTCGCCCGCACACCTCTTTCCTTCGCTTTCCGAAGAAGCGCTACGGATTCTTTTGTGGAAATGTGGCAGATATGATACTGTGCGCCGGTCTCTTCCGAAAGCCGAAGGTCTCTTTCCACCTGCTTCCATTCCGAAGCCGAGTTAATCCCGATATAGCCATGGGCTTTCGCAAAATCTCCGTCATGAATGCAGCCGCCCGGCTTTAATTCGCTCTCATCCTCACAGTGTGCAACGATAGCCTTTCCGAGTGCATGCGCTTTCTGCATGGCCTCCCGCATGAGTACCTCTTCCTGCATGCCCTTCCCGTCATCGGAAAAAGCGATAACATCCGTTGCAATCTCCTCCATATCGGAAAGCACGCCCCGTCCCTTTTGCTCCCGCGTGATTGTACCGTACGGATAAACCTTAATGAGCGCATCTTTCTCTATTGCCTTAAGTTCAACCGAAAGGTTCTCCCTACCGGATGGAGGCGGATTTAAATTCGGCATAGCACATATTGCGGTATAGCCTCCGTGCGCCGCCGCCCGTGTTCCGCTCTCCACCGTTTCCTTATACAAAAAACCGGGCTCTCTGAGATGTACATGAACATCTACAAAGCCCGGAACAATTAATTTTCCCTCTAAATTGTAAACAGTAGTATTCTCTAAATCATTTTCAGAAAAATCAAGAAAAAGTCTATCTGCGGAAAGCAGTACATCCGCTTTCCCGATTCCCTCTTTCGTATACACATAGCCATTTTTCAGAAGTACCTTACTCACCTCGACCTCCTATCCCGCCCAAATGTCTGCAAGAGTATAGCAAAAAATAAAGGGGGTGGCAAGGGGGAAAAATGGACTTTGAAAAATACAGCTGTAAAGTTCTTATGATGCTGCGCAGTCCTGAAAGGGGGCAATCTGAGCCCGTCAGCACTTGCTGAA
>CAUSIX010000327.1:0-2514 GCA_963531555.1 uncultured Oribacterium sp. | reverse complement strand
TCTCGGTATGGTTTCCGGACTGACAGCTTTGGTGCCATCCGCAAAAATCGGGCATATCGGCCTTTACAGAGATGAAACGACACACATGCCGGTAGAGTATTTTTGCAAGCTGCCGAATCCGATTGAAGAGAGAATTATCGTAGTTTGTGATCCTATGCTTGCCACGGGAGGATCCGGTGTGGATGCCATTAATCTTATTAAGGAACATGGTGGAAAGAAGATTAAGTTTGTATGTATCATTGCAGCTCCGGAAGGAATTAAGAAGTTGCATGAAGAGCATCCGGATGTGCAGATTTATGTAGGAAACTTAGACCGGGAATTAAATGAAAATGCGTATATCTGTCCGGGACTCGGTGACGCAGGGGACAGAATTTTCGGAACGAAATAAAAAAGAGGAAAGAAATTTCTGTCCTCTTTCAAAATGCCGCTGGCCGGACTTGAACCGGCACGGTTTCCCGCTTGATTTTGAGTCAAGTGCGTCTGCCATTCCGCCACAGCGGCAAGCGCTATAAAGAGTAGCACATTTATTTTTCTTTTGCAAGTATTGTTTTTGTTTACCATAGCATTGTACTTGGACACATTTAGCGGGAGTGAATTGTGAACTGCTTAGAAGCCAGAAAATATATTTATGATTTTGTACAGGGAAATTGGGAAGAAGATAGCCTAGAGGACTTTTTGCATCATATTGAAACTTGCCCGGATTGCAAGGAAGAACTTCGCGTGACACATATGATTTATCATGGATTAAGAAGCTTGGACGGAAAAGAAAATATGTCGGTAGAACGTTCTTATCGAAAGCTTGAGGAAGGCGCTGAACATTTTCTGCACAGAGAACATTTTTTTTCTGCAGTACGAATTAGCTCGGAAACGATTGTCTTTTGGTCGCTTTTCTTTAGCTTTTTCTATTTTATAGCAGGATATTTTTCTTTTCTATAAAATAGCTTGCCTTATTCCTTTGCATTGGAAATAAAGGGAAGAGTTTAATAGTATCAGAGTAGGAGGATTCTTTGAACCGAAATAAATTGTTGTTAATCGACGGCCACAGCATCTTATCCAGAGCCTTTTACGGCGTACCGATTTTAAGTAATAAAGAGGGAATTCCTACAAATGGTGTTTTTGGATTTTTAAATATTTTCTTTAAAGAAATTGAATTGGAAGAGGCAGAGTACGTTGCGGTTGCCTTTGATATGCCTGTGCCGACCTTTAGACATAAGATGTTCTCCGAGTATAAAGGAACGAGAAAATCCATGCCGGAGGAATTAAAAGAGCAAGTACCGATTTTGCAGGAGCTTCTTACCGCCATGAATGTTCCGATTTTAACGCTGGAAGGCTATGAAGCAGATGATATCCTGGGAACGGTTGCCAAAAGAATGCAAGAAGAGGGAAAGGAAGTCACCATAGTTTCCGGTGACAGAGACCTTTTACAACTTTCTGATGAGCATATCAAGATTTCCCTTCCGAAGACGGCAAAGGGAGAGACCAATATTTACAACTACTACCCGAAGGATGTGGAAGCGGAGTGGGGCGTTAGTCCAAAGGAGTTTATTGATGTAAAGGCTCTTATGGGGGACAGTTCCGACAATATCCCGGGGGTTCCCGGTATGGGAGAGAAAACGGCAACGTGGATTATTGCCAAGTATCACAGTATTGAAAATGCTCTTTCTCATGCGGATGATCCGGAATTCAAAGTGCCCAGAAAGCCGAAGGCGGCAGAGGATTTGAAAACCCATTTTGCGCTTGCAAAGTTATCCAAGACCCTTGCAACCATCTGTATTGATGCCCCGATAACTTTTCGCTTCGAGGATGCCAAGTTGGAAAACTATGCGAATGCGAAGAGCCTCTCGCTTGTGAAAAAATGGGAGTTTCGCTCTCTGATTCCCCGTTTTTCTTCGGAAAATACAGAGGAAAGTCCTGCTTTTCAATTAAAGCCATGGAAGGATGTCACGGATCCTTATCTTTTTCAGATTGTTGTAAAGGATGCCGTGAAGCAGGGTGAGTTGGGCCTTGTTTTACAGGAAGAAGAAGAGAAGTTTCTTTATCTTGCACTTTCCGAGGAGCGTCTTTACCGTGTTCCAATTAGTATTGCGGAAGAAAAGCTTCCGGAGCTTTTTAAAGCGTGCAAGATTTATACTTTGGAAAGTAAGAAGGAGATGCACCTTCTTACAATATTCACGGAAGGAGAGGTCTATGATTTAGCGATTGCCGCCTATCTTTTGAATCCTCTGAAAGAATCTTATTTCTATGATGATCTGGCAAGAGATTACCTTTCCCTCATTTTACCCGGGAAAAAGGAACTGAAGGACTGCCGGGAAGAGGGAATTTATCAGGCACTCATCGCCCTAAAGGCAAAGGATAATATTTTCTCTAAATTAAAGGAAGAGGGACAGTGGGAGCTCTATGAGAAGATTGAACTGCCGCTTGTAAGAACGCTCTATTCTATGGAAAAGACCGGCATTTTGGTCGACAAGGAAGAACTTCTCTCCTATGGAAAGGTTCTGAAAGAGAAAATTGACG
>CAUSIX010000326.1:0-2521 GCA_963531555.1 uncultured Oribacterium sp. | reverse complement strand
TACATAGCCGGTAGAATCTGTATCAGCACCAATAAGCGCATTATCACCTTTAAAGCTGCCGTCAAGAACCTTCTCCAGCTGCTTCTCCACGTTGGAGTGCATTACTTTCAAAACAGAAGTTAAGATAATGTTCTTATCGCCGTTTGCTCCGTCATCATACTGGTCAACATCACATCCGATAACCTTTGCATCTCCTGCTTCCTTCACAGCGGTAAATACACCGTTTCCAGATCCGCCTGCTGCAACAAGCATGATATCTACACCCTTATCAAGGAGTGCCTTTCCAACGACCTTACCGGTTGCTTCATCGGAGAAGTTTCCGATATAGTTTCCGCCGACATTTTTATTGGTTACATCGGTTCCTGCATAGGAAGGAATCTCTACATACTCTGCCTTTGCATCATACTTTGCCTTAGCATAGTTTACGCCGGACATGAAGCCGTACTGATAGTTTACATTGGACGGATAAGCGATACCGTTCACTACGGCAACCTTTCCGCTCTTCGTCTCTAAAGCTGCTGCAATTCCTGCGAAGAATCCGCTCTCCTGCTCCTTAAACTGCATAGCGTAAACATTGTCCAGAGATACTTCCTGTCCGTCTGCATCAACAGGATAGGAATCCACCAAGATAAACTTTGTATCGGGATTATCCTTTGCGATGGTTCCGATTCCTGCAAACTGGAAACCGCAGCAAACCAGTACATCATAGTCTGCCACAATATCATTTACAGCCTGCATAACAGCTGCAGTATCTCCTGTCTCCTCACGAACAGGGGTTACGCTTGCATCCGGATGCTTCTCAATAAAGCTTAAGATACCGTTGTAGTTATCCTGGTTAAAGCTTCCGTCATCAACACCGGAGGGGCTGGATACAATAGCAATCTTTAAGCCTTTTTTCTCCTCGCCATCCTTTGCAGTCTTTGTCTCTCCCTCCGCTTTAGCAGCCGTTGTTGTGTTCTCTCCGGCAGCAGCCGTGGTGGACTTTGCCGCACCGGATGCACCGCAGCCTGCCAAAAGGGAAGCGACAAGTACAGCACCTGTCAGAACTTTCCATGTTTTTTTCATAATGCGTTCCTCTCCTTCTTTTACAAGATTGCGTACGAAAGGCTTCTTTCTCTTTTTCCGATTCGAAACGCCATTTCGTACAGGTTTAGCTTTTATGAGTATCGCAGGGCTCTTTTCCCTACGCTATCTCCGTACTGACTCTATACCGGCTCTATACAGTATCTGTGATATCCAGGCACTGTATCCGTGATATCCCCGTGCAGTTCTCTAATATCTTCACTCTGCATCTTATGATGCCTTTACTCCGTAACCCGTTCCGGAAAAGCCTTCTTCAGGGATTCCGTGTAAGGTGCTCTTAAGATTCCTCTCTCCGTAATGATTGCCGTAATCAGACTGTGATCCGTTACGTCAAATGCGGGGTTATAGCATTTTACAGAAGAAAGTGCCATGGGCTTTTCATAGAACTTACACTTGATTTCTTCCGGATTCCGCTCCTCTATCACGATATCTTCTCCTGTTTTACAGTGAAAGTCAATCGTGGAACTCGGGCCTAAAACATAGAAAGGAATGCCGTAATGCTTTGCCAGAATAGCCACACCGCTTGTTCCGATTTTATTGGCAGCGTCTCCATTTGCCGCAACACGGTCACAGCCCACGAGACAAGCCTGCACCCAGCCGTTTTTCATGACAATACTTGCCATATTGTCACATATTAAGGTCACGTCTATCCCTCCCTGATCGAGTTCATAAGAAGTAAGTCTTGCCCCTTGTAAAAGCGGTCTTGTTTCATCGGAAAAGACATGGAAATTCATTCCCTTTTCCTTTCCAAGGAAGAGCGGACCGAGAGCCGTTCCGTACTTGGATGTAGCCAAGGGGCCTGCATTGCAATGCGTTAAAATCCCGTCACCGTCCTTCAGTAAAGAAAGTCCGTACTCGGAGATAGCCTTACACATTGCGGCATCTTCAGCCTGAATCAATCTGCACTCTTCTCTTAATAGAGAAAGGATTTCCCTCGGTGTTTTCGAAATATTTTCCTTCACCACATCTTCCATGCGATGAAGTGCCCAGCTTAAGTTTACGGCAGTCGGGCGGGAAGAGTTCAGATACTCTGCATATTCCTTAAACTTCTTATAAAAAACCTCTCCCGAATCCGCCTGAATCTGCTTTGCCAAAATAAAGATGCCGTAAGCCGCGCAGATTCCGATTGCCGGTGCACCGCGTACCTTTAGTTCAAAGATGGCATCGTAGAGCGCCTTCGCATCTCCCAGTTCCAAAAACTCCTTCTTTCCCGGAAGTGCGGTCTGGTCTACAATCACAACGGCGGACTCTTCCTCATTTAAACGGACGTTCTCAATCCCGGAAAGTAATTCCGCTATTTCTTCTTCCTTAAGTCTTCCCTGATCCATTTCTTCTCCGTCTCCCTTTCTTTTGTATTCTATACCGGAAAACAAATAGGTCGTGATAAGCCGTTTCTTCCCCGGTCATGCTCCATAAGCCGCTTTCTTCTCCGCTCATA
>CAUSIX010000325.1:0-2523 GCA_963531555.1 uncultured Oribacterium sp. | reverse complement strand
AGGCACTTTCCGCCTGCTCATATTCGCTTTGGGAAATATCACCGCTCTCCAAAAGACTGCTCTTCCTCTGGAAATCGAGAAGCGCATTGTTATAGGCAGTTTGCACTTTGGCATATTCTGCCTTGGTGTTTTTCTGTGCGTCTTCTTTATTTGCCTTTGCAAGTTCCACCTGAGTCTTAGCCGCTTCCAAAGCTTCCTCCACATCTTTGGTGTCAAGTTTTGCAATGAGCTGGCCTTCCGTGACCTTGTCTCCTTCCTTTACGAGAATTTCCTTTACCTTGGCATGGAGTGCCGAAGTAACATGCTGAGACTGGGTACCGGAAACGGGACCGGAAACGCTGAGTTTTTCCTGAATATCCGCTTTGGAAAGGCTCTCAGTATTAACAAGCACCCCTGTAGCCTTACCCGGAAACAATAGATTTTTCAAAATAAAAAGCACAAAAAGAAGGAGAAGCCCGAGGAATATCCACTTCTTCTTTCCTTTTTTCTTCTTAGGCTTTTCATTCAGAAGCTTCTCTACCTCTTCTGAGATATCTCCTCCCTGCTTTTTTTCTTCCTTCATTTTTCTTCTCCTTAAACTTAAAATTCGAATATTCTTGTGCTAAACTATGCTTGCATATTATAAAACAAATAAACAGAAAATAAATGTGAAAATATAAAAAATTTTTTTAATATCATGTATTTTGGAGGACAGATGGAAATCATTCAAGAGGATTTAGCTTATACGGAAGATAGGGCTGCGTTAGAAGCCGTCCTCACTTCCGTTTTCAGGAATATCTCCTTGGAAGACACCCTGCTCTATGACATTGAAACGACGGGGCTTAATCCGAAGTCTTCTCAGCTTTATCTCCTTGGTATACTGCTTTTTCATAAAGAAAATATAGAATTAATCCAGTATTTTGCCGAAAGCGTCCTCGACGAAGAGGAAATTTTGGAACATTTTTTTCAGCTTTGTAAAACAAAGAAAGTTCTCATCAGCTTTAATGGAGAAGGCTTTGATAATCGTTTTGTCGAGTCCATGGCCAAGTCCTATGGAAAGCTTCCTCTTCACCTGAATTTAAAACAGCTTGATTTATTTAAACTGATTCGTAAAAGAAAAAAATTTTACGGATTGGAAAATTGTTCTCTTAAATCCTGTGAACGTTTTTTAGGCATTTATCGTGAAGACCGGTGTAGCGGAGGCGAACTGATTTCCGTCTATCAGAATTATTCACAGGATAAAGACAGCAAAAAAAAGAATTTGTTGCTCCTCCATAATCGAGAGGATATTCAAAACCTTCCTGCACTCTTCTCCTTTTTAGCTTATGAAAATATCTTTCAGGGGAATATCAAATTCCAAACGGCAGAGTTCTTGGAAAGCGAGGAAATAAAAAATATAAAATACCATCATCAAACGAAAAACCCTTTAGAAACCGCGCACTTAGAATTGGAAAGCAGTTTACAAATCAAGAAATTAGAATTGGAAGAAGAGCAAAAAAGTCGTAGTGCTAAAAAACTTTGCCTGCAGTATTATCTTCCCTCTCCTGTTCCCGTCCCTCTTACTCTTGCTCCGAAAAACTATCTTTTAGAAATAAAAGACAAGTTTCTTTTTCTTACTGTTCCTCTCTATCAGGGAGAACTTTGCTATTTTTTTAAAGACTATAAAGACTACGAATTTATCCCCTCGGAAGACCGTGTAGTACACAAGTCCTTAGCCTCCATGTACCCGAAGGAAATGCGGGAGAAGGCCAAGGCTTCAACCGCCTATCAAAAAATGAAGGCCTCTTTTCTTCCGGTATTTCAGGAAGGAGAGAAAGTCTTCAAAAAAACGTATCAGGATAAACAGTGCTTTATTCCTTTTAAGGAAAATACTTTTGAGAGTATAAATCCGGTGGAATATCTGCTTAGCTTTCTTAAAATACATTTTTAATTTTTAAGAATATGGCTATGTTTTCGCTACTTTATATCCCTTTTCTATTTTCACTACTTTTTCTCCAGCCTCTCATTCACAAAAGCAATGAGACCGCCCTTATCGATCATATCCTGTAAAAAGGGAGGAAAGACTGCCATATCGTAGCTTTTACCGCTACTGATATCCCGAATTCTCCCGGCGGAAAAATCCACTTCCACTTCGTCTCCCTCTTTGATTTCCTTTGCCGCATCCGGGGATTCCACAATGGCCAGACCGATGTTTATGGCATTTCGGAAGAAAATTCTGGCAAAGCTCTCCGCAATAATACAGGAAACGCCGAAGTCCTTTAATACCTGCGGAGCATGCTCCCTGGAGGAACCGCAACCGAAGTTCTTTCCGGCAATCAGTATATCGCCCTTTTTCATCTTTTTATGGAAGTCCTTATCAATGTCCTCCATGGCGTGTGTGGCCAGAAGGCTTCGGTCCTGAATTGCCAGGTAACGTGCCGGAATAATCACATCCGTATCGACATTGTCCCCATATTTTATACAATTGCCCCTTGCATTTTCCATACCGTTCCTCTCCTATTTCCCTTGCTAATTTTCTTCGCTATCCATTTTCATTCTTAAAAC
>CAUSIX010000324.1:0-2526 GCA_963531555.1 uncultured Oribacterium sp. | reverse complement strand
GATATGATAGGGGAAGCCAACATTCGGGCGGAATTAATCAAGGATGCCTGTGAAAAAACTTACGAACCGATAGACAAAACCCTGAAAATGATAAGGAAAACAGAAATCCCGCAGGACACCGTTGATAAAATGGCCGCTAAGTTAAAGGTGGACGTGGAAACGGTGAAGAGAAGGGTTGCAGCGCTGGGGATGAAAGTCGTTGCCTCTCAGGGGGGAGATTATCAGGCTCTTTATGATAAATATTATAAAACGAAGCCACAGAATGCCGATAAATTCAACGGGATGAATGCTCTGCTGAAAAGTTTCCATGTTACAAACTTATATGAATTTCTGTATGCCGATACAACGATTAAAAACCCGAACAATTTACCCTGCGATGCCTTAAGGCAGAAGGCCAAAGAGAAAAAAACCAAAGAATTCTATAAGAATGACAGCATCAGCGGCTCCGGTTCCAAATTGTGCGGACAATGTGACGAATGCTTTAAAGATGACGTGTCGAAGCAAATCTATGATAAGTATCTGGAATACAATGCACGGAAGGCGATTCTTGATGGCGTAAAAGAAATCATGGAGATAAGCGGAGAGCTTAGCCAAGAAGTCTATTCCGATTCCGTAGGGAAACTGACGGAACTTTTTAAAAACAGAAAAGACGCGGAGGAGGTACTGGCTGCCTTTTGTAAGGTGGAAAAAATTCCCTCGCCTGTTTCCGGTGAAGGAAAAAAAGAGAATCCACATATCAAAATCTGCCGTTGCGGTTGTGTAAACGATACTTCCGACGGAAGAACGGTGTGTAAGGCTTGCGGCCTGGCACTGCAGATAAAGTGTCCGAAGTGCGGTACGGTGAACAATGCGAGTATCAATGTCTGTAAATGCGGATTCAAGTTTGAAAATCTGGATAAAGCTGTTTCCCTTTGTGATTTGGCATCAAATTATCTGGATAGTATGGACTTCAGCGCATCAGAAGTGCATCTTGTCGATGCGGAGAGGTATTGGCCGGGATATGAGAGAATAGCGGAGCTGAAAGAAAGACTGGAGGACTTAAAGTCCAGAGTCGGCTCAGCAGTGGAAGACATGCGAAAGGCATGTAGGGAGAAGAAGTATTATGAAGCGAAAAGGCAACTGGAAGCGGTTAGAAAGTTTTCGCCTTCTTATTCGGACATCGGTCTGGAAGAGGAAATAAAAAACGGTATAGAGACTGCTGAAAAATATAAGCAGATTGCCAAGGCATCACAGAGAGAAGCAGATATTGCGGATGCCTGTGCAAAAGCATACGAGGCTTGTCATGATTGTCCCGGAATTCGAGAAATCATAGGAAGATATCCTCCTGCGGCAGCCACGGACTTGACGGTTTTCACTGATTCGTTGGCCAATGTGAACGTACTGTCATGGAAAAGTAGTCCGACAGACGGTTTACTTTATTATTCCGTTGTCAGAAAAGAGGGAGCAATTCCTCTGGGAGTACAAGACGGAACTCTAATAGGCAGAGTGAGCAGTTGCAGCATCTCCGATAGCAATATCCTTTCAGGGGTGCAGTACTATTATTCGATTTTTACAGAAAGAGCGGGAGTCTTTTCCGGCGCTTTATCGACAAAAACGGCTGTTCAGAACTTTTTTGAGATATCCGGAGTCCATATTGCTGCCGGAAACGGACTACTTCAGTTGAGCTGGAATCCGATTGCAAATAGTGCACAAGTTGTCATAGAAAGAACCGATGCTTCAGGAAAAACGATAAAATTTACGAATAGCGGAAGAAACAATTATATCGATAAAGATTTGGAAAATGACAAAAGGTATAGTTATAAGCTTTATCTGACTTATGCTGTCGGTATTTCCAAGACGAATACGAAAGGGGTTATAGTAGACGGCATACCGACTTGTCCTCCCAGGCCCGTTGAAGAGCTCACAATCAAAGCTGCAGAGGGAAATGAATTCCTGATGAACTGGAATAATCCCGGAGGGGGAGAAGTGCAGTTCTTTTATGCGAAAAAGAAACCGGAGTATTTAAGCGGAGATTTGCTTCCCCTTTCCACCTTGGAAAGTGGTATGAATGCCCTTCTATTGAAAAAAACATCGGAGAGTTCCGGCAGTTTTCGCTACGACGGGGAAGAACCGATATACATTCTTGCGGCAAACGTAAAATCCGCTTCAGCCGTTATCGGGAAGATTTTACGGGTAAATAAAGGCGGTAGTGTAAAGATACACGGTGCAAATTCGGTGAACGGAAAGATCATGTTCAACTTGGATTTACCTAAAGGTCTGACAGGCTTTGTGGTCTTATTCCGTCATGATCGCTTTCCGGAAGACTTGTCGGATACCGGAACGGTAAGAAAGTATATTCCCTTAAAACAATATCAGTACGATGGAGGACTGCTTATTGACTCCAATGAGGCAAAGGAATATTATTTTTCTATTTTTGCCGAGTTCAGAAGAGACGGGGAGGCGGATTATTCCGGAGGAACGGACTATTATTTCTCCAATGTGGCAAAGAAAACCATATTGTATTCTATATCCATCAGTAAGAAGCTG
>CAUSIX010000323.1:0-2544 GCA_963531555.1 uncultured Oribacterium sp. | reverse complement strand
ACTTAAGAATTCTTAAGCCTGTTCAGGGGGATTTGATTCTTAACAAGTGCAGGCGAGGCCTGAGACATCTTGTTCACAATGAGTATCGTGCGCAAAGCATGCGGTATCTCGTTTAATATTTTTTCTCTCCGTCAGGGGTTTCTATCACTACCTTCGACTTCTTCCAGCGAACCAGTACCATGTAGAGCCAAAGTAAAACTCCCACTCCCAGATACACGCCAAAAGACATCCAAGAACCGATACCCTGTCCCAGTGTACAGAAAAAGGCAATGAGAAGCATGATAACCATCGCAAGATAGGTAAAGAAATTACCATGCTTTAAGGCATTCGGACTTTTCCAACTCGGGTATTTATGCCGGATTCTCGCCGCCGAAACCATCGTGAGTGCATAGGCACAAGCACAACCGAAGGACATCAGATTAAAGAAGTCGTTCATAAAGGTTGTCGCATTCATCAGCAGGATAAAAATCAGGCTGATTGCCAGCAAGAAAATATTCGGAAGTATCGGTTGCTTATGTTTATTCAGCTTTTTGAACGCTGCCGGAAGGAAGTTCTTTTCCGACATGGAATAAAGCATTCTGACCGTGGACATCCAAAATCCCATGATGGATGCACCAAGTCCCATAAATACGGAGAAAAATCCGTAAAGAACAGGCCATACCGTCCAGCCGAGTGTTCTCTGCATATTGGTAATCGTCAGGAAACCGTCTTTCGCCGTACCTTCCGTGAGGTTCTGGAAAGAATCCAGTCCGGCTACACAGAAGTAGAAGAAAACATAAATCAGTCCACAGGTGATGACTGACCCGCAAATCGCCTTCTTCGTATCCTTAATCGGGAAATCTCCCTCTTCCACCATCTGCGGAACGGTTTCAAAACCGAAATAAGGCGTAATCAGAAGTGCCATTCCGATGATCCAGCCCGGAATACCGAGAGACGGACTGATGGTTGTCTTTAGTAAACCGTCCGTGATATTGGAAAAGCTCCAATGTCCCGAGAACAAAATCAAAATACCGGTAATTAAGGTGGAAACAATATTGACAAACAGGCATAAGGCCTGCGCCTTAACCAAAACATTCACATCCTGCAGGGATAAAAGGAAAACCAGTACCAAAATGCAAACGCCAATCAGCATAATGGCATTAAATCCCAAAACAAGGCCGAAGGTACGGCTCACCCAAGTGGCTATCGCCATAACCACAGCAGGCGGAACGGCAATCCAAGCCGCCATAATCAGCCAGGATGCAAAAAATCCGACGTGTTTGTTCATTCCGACAGTATTATAAATCAGCTCACCGCCGGAAGTATGAAATAAAGGTGCCAGTTCCGAATAGACCAAGGCTGTCGGTAAAATCGCCAAGGTCATAAGACCGAAAGCAAGCCAAGTTCCCGATCCGCAATAGCCGAAAAATACGGAATCCCAATAGCTTACCCATGTAAAAATGGAACCGGTCGCAACAGTGTAGACAAAAATCAGTTGTAGGCTTTTCTGCAAGCCGCTGTCTTTTTTTTCTTCTGCCATACAGCCCTCTTTTCTAAGACGGACGAAGTCCGGTAAACGGGATATTGCACACGTATTTCACGCTTCGTCCGAATTCATATACAACAGTTATAGCTCCACTCTTTTCCCATTGTATTACAGAGTTTTAAATAGTCAATATTTTAACAATATCTTATATTTATCATATTCATAAATTCTATTTACATTTATTTTTTAATTTTTATCTATTTTTTGTGAATTTTTTCTCAATCGTGGTAGAATATAAGCGTAGTTCCACTCAAGCAATCAAGTATTCGTTGTACGATGTATTTGTATCCTTTTTATGATGTATTTTGAATTATGGAGGGAATCATGAAGAAATTAGAAGGAAAAGTCGCATTAATTACCGGTGCAGCGGTTGGTTTAGGTGAGGGAATCAGTACCGTTTATGCCAATTACGGTGCTAAACTCATTATGGTTGATTTGGATCCCAATGTGGAGAAAACCGCAGAGAGATTAAGAAAAGAGTACAATGCGGAGATTATTACCGTGGTAGCGAATGTTGCCAAAAAGGATGAAATGATTGCTGCGGTAAAGAAAGGAATCGAAGCTTTCGGAGAGATTAACGTTGCCTGCTGCAACGCCGGAGTTTGTCGTTTAGCTCCCTTTGAAGAGTTTACGGATGAGATGCGTGACTTCCACATCGATGTAAATATTAAGGGTGTATGGAATACCTGTCAGGCTGTTATTCCGGAGATGTTAAAAGAGGGAAAGGGAAGCATCGTGATTGCCTCCTCCGTTACCGGTGACATCGTAGCCGATGCAGGAGAAGCCGCTTATGCAATGACAAAGGCCGCCTTAGTCGGTCTTACGAAGTGCCTTGCTGTAGAATATGCAAACCGCAACATTCGTGTCAATTGTTCACAGCTCGGTTATGCTCGTACCCCCATGGTAGAGAAAATGGCAGTCGAGTCCAATCCGGAAGATCCCGAGTCCGCAATCCAGAGCATTGCCGTAGGCGTTCCCATGAAGCGTCTTGCAAAGCCGACCGAGGTTGGTGAGCTCTT
>CAUSIX010000322.1:0-2555 GCA_963531555.1 uncultured Oribacterium sp. | reverse complement strand
TTCTATATGCAGGAAGGAGAAAAGGTAGCCCTGATCGGTAAGAACGGGGGCGGAAAGTCCACGCTTCTTCGTGTAATTGCGGGAGAAGAGGAACTTGATAGGGGAACGCTTGTAAAGAAACGAAATTTAAAAATTGCCTACCTTCCTCAAGAAACGAAATTTCCGGAAGAGGAGTCGGTTTTACAAGCTCTTATCAAGCATTTTTCGATACAGAACACGGTAGAAGAGAAGGAAGCCTTCGGGAAAAAGGTCATGCAGGAACTGGGGCTTTTGGAGTATGATGCCCCCTGTAAGACGCTTTCCGGCGGACAGAAAAAACAGCTTGCTCTTCTTGCCGTTCTAAACGGGGAGCCGGACTTACTGCTTCTGGACGAGCCGACCAACCATATTGATGAAGAGGTGAGCGAGTGGCTGGAGGGAAAACTTTCTCAGTTTAAGGGAAGTATTCTTTTGGTCAGCCACGACCGCTATTTTTTGGATACGGTTTGTAACCGCATTGTGGAACTGGAGAGAGAAAGCTTTATTTCCTATGACTGCAAATATGATGCGTACCTTGAGGAAAAGGCGAACCGGCTTTCCGCAGAGGTCGCAAAGGAACGGGCAAGACAGAACCTTCTAAGAAAGGAGCTTGCCTGGGTTAGAAGAGGGGCCAAGGCGAGAAGTACCAAGCAGAAGGCCAGGTTGGATCGCTATGAGAAACTTTCTGAGATGCACGGGCCCACGGAGGAGGAAGAGTTAAATTTATCTTCCATCTATACCAGACTTGGAAAATCCACTATTTTCCTAAAGGATATCAGTAAAAGCTATGAGGAGAAGTGTTTGTTTTCTCATTTTTCCTATAACTTTCTTCGAAACGACCGAATCGGGATTATCGGGAAAAACGGAGTGGGAAAGTCCACGCTCATGAAGGTGATACTGGGGGAAATCAGTCCGGATTCCGGTACGGTGGAAATCGGACAGACTGTACGGATTGCTTATTTTCGGCAGGAAAATGAAGAGTTGAATAACGAGGAACGCGTAATCGACAGCATTAAGGATATTGCCGATTATCTCCCGACAACGGAAGGCTTGATTTCCGCGGCACAGATGGCGGAACGTTTCCTTTTTACTCCGGAAATGCAGTTTGCCCCGATTGGAAAGCTTTCCGGCGGAGAAAAAAGGAGGCTCTACCTTCTTCGTATTCTGATGTCCGCACCGAATGTGCTCTTTTTGGACGAGCCGACCAATGACCTCGATATTGCAAGCCTTATGGTTTTAGAGGATTTTTTAGATCATTTTTCCGGAATTGTCCTCATAATCAGCCATGACCGTTATTTTCTGGACAGGACGGTAAATCGTCTCTTTGCTTTTCAGGAAAACGGAAGAATCCGCCAGTTCGAAGGAGGATATACGGACTACCAGGTAGCGCTGCTTTCCGAGAGTCTTCCGAAAGAAGGAAGGGACGGAAAGGAAAGTTCGGAAAGTACGAAAGGGAACAAGAACGGAAAGAACGGGGAAGAGGCGGATAAACAAGCGAGGGCGGAGTCTGCCGGGAAGTCCAGGAGGAACGAACGGGCATTGAAGATGAGCTACCGTGAACAGAAGGACTATGAAACGATAGAGGAAGAAATCGGAAAGCTCGAGGAAAAAATAGAGGAGTTGGATAAGCTGAGTATAGAGAATGCAAGAGATTTTATTCGCTTGCAGGAATTACAGAAAGAAAAGGAGGAGGCGGAAAACCTGCTTAGTGAAAAATGGGAGAGATGGGAATATCTTTCGGATTTAGCGGAAAGAATAGAGAAAGGAGAAAAGGCATAAAAGGGCCTTTTCTTTTTTGTTAACGGAAAACAAAATCCATTTACAAAACATATGTTTTGGTATATACTCTCTGAAAAGGAGAGGGGATATGGAGAAGAAAGAGTCTTGCGGTATTATGGCGATTGATTTGAAGTCTTTTTATGCCTCTTGTGAGTGTGTGGAACGGGGCTTGGATTCGATGGATGCTTATCTTGTGGTGGCAGACGGAGGAAGGACGGAGAGAACGATTTGCCTTGCAGTCAGCCCGGCTTTAAAAGCTTTGGGGGTGCCCGGCAGAGCAAGATTATTTCAGGTAATAGAGAGGGTAAAAGAGATCAATTATCAAAGAAGGGAAGAGACTCCGGAAAGGAGATTGGTAGGCTGCTCCTGTTTGGCTTCGGATTTATCGGCTTACTCTTTTCTTGCTCTTTCTTACATTACCGCACCGCCGAGAATGGCTCTTTACATGGAGTATAGCAGGCGTATTTATGAAATTTACCTGCGCTTTGTCTCCGAGGAGGATATTTATGTCTATTCCGTGGATGAGGTATTTATCGATCTCGGACCTTATATGGAGATATACCAAAAGACTGCAGAGGATCTGGCGAGAGAAATGGCGGAAAAGGTCTATGAGGAAATGGGAATCGTAGCCACGGTGGGACTGGGAGAGAATCTCTATCTTGCCAAGGTGGCGATGGATATTTTGGCTAAAAAATTCGTAGCGGCGAGAGGAAAAGTTCCTGTAGTCTCTCTTACGGAAGAGGAATACAGGAGAAAGC
>CAUSIX010000321.1:0-2561 GCA_963531555.1 uncultured Oribacterium sp. | reverse complement strand
GGGCTTTCTTTCCAAGATGAAGGTGGACATTATGCGTCTGGAGGATCATGAGCTTTTGATTGAAGATGCTTCCCGTATTGCTGCGATGGAGAAGCTGGACGAGGAGCAGGTTAAGCCTGCGGAGAGAAAGACTTTCGGTTTTGTTGCGGTTTGCTCCGGAGACGGCTTGGAAAATATTTTCCGGGATCTTGGAGTGGATCAGGTCGTTTCCGGCGGACAAAGCATGAATCCTTCTACGGAAGATTTGATGCAGGCGGTAGAGAAGATTAACGCCGAGAACATTTACATTTTACCGAATAATAAAAATATCATTCTTGCGGCAGAGCAGGTTTCAAGTATCTTGGAAGAGCAGCCGATAACCGTGCTTCGCAGCACAACGATTCCGCAAGGGATTTCCGCTTTGATTGCTTTCCAGGAAGAAGCGAGTCCGGAAGAAAATACGGAGAATATGACAGAGAGCTTAAAAGCGGTTTCCTCCGGTGAAATTACTTACGCGGTTCGAGATACTACCATTGACGGCAGAGAAATTCACTCCGGAGATATCCTTTTCCTGGGAGATAATGGGCTTCTTTCTGCTGAAAAAGATATTTTATCTGCGGTAAGGGAAGCACTTCCGAAGATGGGAGAAGGAGAAATCCTGAGTCTTTACTATGGAGAAGATGTGAAGGCGGAGGATGCGGAAGCACTTGTATCTGAAATTCAAAAGGACAATCCGGATTTAGAAATAGAACTGCAAAATGGCGGTCAGGCAGTTTACTATTATCTTGTATCATTGGAATAATGGAGAAGAAAGCTGATTTTCGAGAAATACTGGCAAGAAAGATTCATTTTACAAATTGAAGAAGCCGAGTTCTTTGTTTTAGATGAATTGAAATATTGTTTAGGGCTATGAAGAGAAGAGATAAGAATAGAACTCACTTCTTTCATAGCCCTTTATTTATGGGAAAGAGCCATGCTAAGTGACGGAATTGAAAAGATAAAGGGTGTCGGAGAAAAAACTACCGCTCTTTTTTATAAGGCGGGAATCTATACGAAGGAAGATCTTCTCCATGAATTCCCAATAAGCTATATAGACTATCCTCCCTTTTCCCGTATAGCGGATGCACGGGACAAGGAGTGGATGGCTTTGTCGGCTGTCTTACAAGATGATTTTCGGGGGAGACCGGGGACGGCAAAGGAAATCCTCCTTGCCCGGGCTTTTGATAGTAGCGGAGAAATCACTTTACAATTTTTTCATGCCCCTTATATTCGAAAGACAGTGAAAAAGGGGATGCACTTTGTTTTTTACGGGCAGGTAAAAGAATTTCAGGGAAGATACTATCTGCAGCAGCCCAAGTATTTTTCTATAGAGGACTATCGGGAAAAGAGAAAACTTTTAGAAGCGGTTTATTCTTCTGCAAAAGGAATCAAGAACTATATTCGAAGAAGAGCTATTGCAGAGCTCTTTAAGGAAGACTTTGCGTGTTCCGATGTTTTTTCAGAGGTAGAGTTAGAGCGTCTTTCTCTTCCGGATAAAAAAGAAAGCTTAAGACTCCTGCATTTTCCGGAAAATTTTCAGGAGAGGGAGAAGGGACGGAAAAGGCTTGCCTTTGAAGAGCTCTTTTTTTACTCTCTCTATCTGGAAAAGGAAGAGAAGGAATATAAGGCGGAGAAGGAGCTTTCTCTCTATGAGGAAGGCGAAGAAAAGAAATTTTTTTCGTATTTTCCGTTTAGCCTAACCTCATCACAAAAGGACTGTATTTTGGAAATGAATACGGAGCTTCTTAGAAAGCAAAGAATCTATCGTTTTATAGAGGGGGATGTGGGATCCGGAAAGACCGTCATTGCCTTTTACCTGATATATCTTACGATAAACAGGGGAAAGCAAGCGGCTTTTATGGCACCGACCGAAATTCTTGCAAGACAGCATTATGAAAATGCTTTAAAGCTCTTTCCCGATAGAATCGCTCTACTTCTGGGAAGCACGAGTCAAAAGGAGAAGAGGGAAATCTATAAAGGGGTAGCTAAAGGAGAAATTCTCGCCGTATTCGGGACACAGTCCTTGATTCAGGAGGGTTTAAGCTTTTCTCGGCTGGAAAGCATTGTCATTGACGAACAACATCGTTTCGGTGTAAAGGAAAGACTGAAGCTGGAGAAAAAAGGAAATTGTCCGCATACGCTCTTTCTTTCGGCAACTCCTATTCCGAGGAGTCTTGCCAAGCTTTTATACGGGAGTCTGCCGCTTTCCGTACTGAAAGAAAAACCGGCAGACAGACTTCCGATTAAAAATGCACTTATTCACAAAGAGGAACAACAAAAGGCTTTTTCTTTTATTTTAGAGGAGATAAAAAAAGGGAGACAGGCCTATGTGATTTGTCCTATGATAGAGGAAAATGAGAGCCTTTCGGTAGAGGCGGTTCTTTCGTATAAAAAAGTCCTACGGAAGTTTTTTCCGGAGCACATCCGAATCGGCGTCCTGCATGGAAAACTGAAAAGTGAGGAAAAGGAAGCCGTAATGGCAGCGTTCCAAAGGGGAGAAACGGAGATTTTACTCTCTACGACCGTTGTGGAAGTTGGTGTGG
>CAUSIX010000320.1:0-2564 GCA_963531555.1 uncultured Oribacterium sp. | reverse complement strand
GGCCCGTTACCATTCCGGACTCATTGACATGAACCTTTTAAAAGCAGGAAAAAATTTTGAGAATTTGCCGGAAAGCTATGTTATATTTATCTGTGAGAAAGATGTCCTAAAGGAAAACAGGCAAATCTATCACATTTCCCGAGTCATAGAAGAAAGTGGTAATTCCTTTCCGGATAGAACGCATATTATTTACTTGAATACGGGAAAAACGAGTCAGGATGAATTGGGAAGGCTGATTGAGGATTTTTATGCGGAAGACCCGAGGAAGATGCACTCCCGCATTCTTTCTCAAAGAGTGAAGGAACTAAAGGGGACAAACTATATAGAGGAAGGAGAAGAGAATACGATGAGCAGTTACCTTGAACGTTTAAAAAAACAATGGAAGAAAGAAGCGGTGGCAAAAGGGCAAGCAGAAGGGCGAGAGGAGAGTGAAGACAGAATGGCGAAGTTGATGGGAATTCTGGCGGAAGAGGGGCGTATTGCGGATATAAAAAAGGCTTCCAAGAGTGAAGCCT
This sequence comes from uncultured Oribacterium sp., assembly GCA_963531555.1. GTDB lineage: Bacteria > Bacillota > Clostridia > Lachnospirales > Lachnospiraceae > Oribacterium. Next base: position 2,049 of record CAUSIX010000320.1, on the reverse strand, counting down.
ATCGGAAGTCTTTACTGCAGGAATTTCAATTGATTTAAGGCCGCAACGGAACCGGCTCTTCCCGGATGAACTTTCCTTTTAAACGATAAATTGTCTTGTGAACGGCCGGTATCAGTAAGACAGCGATGGTCACAGCCGCTTCGATACTGTTTTAGGTGATGTTGTAGAGGATAGAGTACCATGCCGGATTCATGCCTTCCGGAGCATACGCGGCGAAGAAGAGCAGGCCGGACAGGAAGGCGAAGAAGAAACGTCCAAGGCAGGCTACGATATAGCCGATATACAAGCCGTGTTTCTTACGACTGAACAGGCCGGAAAGGCCGAGTGCGGAAAAAGCAAAGATATAGTCTACAACGAACTGTGCGGGACTGTAGAATTCCGGCTTTAAGAAAAAGCTGATCAGACCGTAGGCAAAACCCGAAAGCAGACCGTAGCCCGTTCCGAAAAAGAAGCCGGGCAGGGTGGCAAAGAGCATGGAGCAGGCGGTCACGGATCCGCCCATGGGAAGGGAAAATACCTTAACCATTCCAAGAACCATGGACAGGGCGATGCACACCCCTGAAAATGCGAGTTTCTCTGTACTTTGTTTCATAAAAAAAACCTCCTTTATGCCAAAATGGCTGGGAGGGGCAAAGAGTATAGCTTCCCTACGCCGGCATTATCCGGATCAGGTTAAAGGGTCGGTTTTCACCTCTCAGCATACAGCGCCCCTAGCGACCTTTTCATAGTAGGACGAATTCCCGTTTTCGTCAAGGGACACCGGATAAGAAAAATAAAGGGAGGCCATAAGATAAAAAAATGAGGTATCAGGCAAGTTCTGCCGATACCTCAAGAACTGTTTTCATTCTTAACAAGTGACGCAGGCGAAGCCTAAGACATCTTGCTCATAACGAGTATTGCGCGCAAAGCATACGATATCTCGTTTAGCTGATGTCCGTAACGGCGGGGGAGAGCAATTCTACCGTGTCCAAGCCTTCATCCAGGGTGATCACACCGCTGGCATTAACGGACCACTTGCTTCCGTCTGCATCTCTATACTTGGTTCTGGACTTCATAATCCTTCCGGACTCGTTAATGACATAGCTCCGGTTCTGCCCGGGAAGCGTAATCTTCTGATAATGTGTTCCTTTTTCCGCCTTCTGCAGACGTCCGTTATAGTAAATGTAATCCTGCTTGACACCGGTTACGCCTTTCCCGCTATTTTCGAAGTAACAGGTAATGACTTCGCCTTCTCCGTCCACCAGATTCATTTTACCGGTCTTTACGGAACTGTCGTCTTTATTTTTTCCGCAATAGTAGAAGGCTTCGGCAGCATTGGAAGAGGTCTTTCCCTTCTGAATGCCGTATACGGGATTGCCTTTCTCGTTAAAGAGGTAACGCTTATCCCCGATTCGCTGAACTTCATATACGGAACCGTTTCCTGCAGCAGGGTGGCCGTTATTTTTAAAATAGAACCATTCCACATCTCCGCTGGAAAGGTTTGCGCTGTCCCCTTCGGGACCGACGGTGGCATACCAGCTTGCAGAGATGCGCTGGCCGAGCTTTAAGTTTCCTTCCGTCTTATCCGCAAAATAGGAATAGCCTGCGATTTCGGGATTTCCGTCGGCGGTCTGTGCCCAGCCGATGACCATGATACCATTTTCATCAAAGCCGTAGGAGGCATTGCCGATGGTCTTAATGACCACGCGCTCATCTCTCGCGTAGAGCTTTTCGCCGGTACTTTCATTAAAATAGAACCAGTAGTTGTTGTTAATACTCTTTCGGCCTTCTGCAGCGCTTACCCCTTCTGGAAGGGGAAGCAACTTCCAACCGGTCACCATTCTTCCGCTTGACGGGTCACAGTAATATTTATCGTCCTGTACCCAGCCGGTCTGCATCATCCCGTTTCCGTCAAAATAATAATAGCTGTCTCCGATTTTCTGCCAACCGTCCTGCTTCAAGCTTCCGTTTGCGGTAGCGTAATACCACTCAGTACGTCCGTTCTGGGTCATCTTAATCCAGGTATTCGTGGCAACGGAGCCGTTGTCATTTTGATAAACCTGCTGTCCG
>CAUSIX010000319.1:0-2568 GCA_963531555.1 uncultured Oribacterium sp. | reverse complement strand
ATTTCCCATAACAAAACCCTCGCGGCACAGCTCTATTCCGAAATGAAAGAATTTTTTCCGGAAAATGCAGTCGAATACTTTGTTTCCTACTACGACTACTATCAGCCGGAGGCCTATGTTCCGAGCACCGATACCTATATCGAAAAGGACTCGGATATCAACGATGAAATCGATAAGCTCCGAAACTCCGCCATGGCTTCCCTCTCGGAAAGAAAAGATGTCATCGTTGTCGCCTCCGTCTCCTGCATCTACGGCTTGGGCGCACCTACCGAATACATGAACATGGCGCTTTCTCTTCGTCCCGGACAGGAAAGAGAGAGAGACGATTTACTGCGGAAGCTCATCGAAATCCAGTATACAAGAAACGATATGGACTTTCGGAGAGGCTGTTTTCGTGTAAAGGGAGACACCGTAGACATCTTTCCGGCTTCCGAAGGAGAACAGGCCATCCGTGTGATTTTTTTCGGAGACGAAATAGAAGAAATCCAATTAATCGATGTTTTAACAGGAAAGGCCAAGGCCAAGCTTGAACACACGATGATTTTCCCGGCAAGCCCCTATGTTATTCCCATGGATAAGCTGCGTCTTGCCTGCAAAAATATCCTTTCGGAACTCGATGAGCGGGTGCAGTATTTTAAAGAAGAGGATAAGCTCTTAGAAGCGCAGAGAATCTCGGAGCGAACAAACTTTGATGTAGAAATGATTCGGGAAACCGGCGTCTGCTCCGGAATAGAAAACTATACCAGGCACTTGAACTTTGCCGCTCCCGGAGAGCCTCCCTATACCCTGATTGACTATTTTCCCGACGATTTCCTGATTATTGTGGACGAGAGTCACATCAGCCTCCCCCAGATTCGCGGCATGTATAACGGAAATCTCTCCCGAAAAACCACTCTGGTGGACTATGGCTTCCGCCTTCCCTCCGCTCTGGATAACCGCCCCTTAAGCTTTTCCGAATTTGAGGGGAAAATCAACCAAATGCTCTTTGTTTCCGCAACTCCGGGAGAGTACGAAGCGGAGCATGAACTCCTAAGAGCGGAGCAAATCATCCGACCGACAGGGCTCCTCGATCCTGAAATCGAGGTTCGTCCGACAAAGGGACAGATTGACGACCTTCTCATAGAAATCAACAGGGAAACGGAGAAAAAGCATAAGATTCTGGTCACGACTCTGACCAAGAAAATGGCGGAGGATCTCACAAAATACCTCAAAGAAAATCACGTCCGGGTAAAATACCTGCACTCCGATATTGACACGCTGGAGCGCGCCGCCATCATACGGGATATGCGACTGGATAAGTTTGATGTACTGGTCGGCATCAATCTCTTACGAGAAGGACTGGATATCCCCGAAATCACCCTTGTAGCTATTCTAGACGCGGATAAGGAGGGCTTCCTTCGTTCAGAAACCTCCCTTATTCAGACCGTCGGGCGTGCTGCAAGAAATGCGGAAGGCCATGTTATCATGTATGCGGACAATATCACGGATTCCATGGAACGCACGATATCCGAGACCAAGAGAAGGAGAAGCCTGCAAAAAGCCTACAATGAAGCGCACGGTATCACCCCCACAACCATTAAGAAGGCTGTACGGGACTTGATTGCGATTTCCAAAGCCTTGGACGAAGACGAAAAAGGACTCTTAAAAGACACGGAATCCATGTCCAAGGCGGAAATAGAAAAAATGATTCGGGAGCTTTCCAAGAAGATGCGCGCCGCCGCTACAGAACTGAATTTCGAGGACGCGGCAAAGTACCGTGATAAAATTGCGGAGCTCCGAGAAAGCATCGAGAAATAGGAGCATTCCGCTTTCTAATTCCTGTCCGAGATGGCTCTGCTTGTCTTCTCCAAGACCTGACTGCAGTTCTCAAAGTGCCTCCGATAGTACTCGGTATACATAATATCCACGAGGAAGAGCTGAGAAATCTCCGCCGAAGTGGAACCTTGCTGAAGAGAACCGACATTTGCTCCGCAAAGAAGAAGAGTATCCGTATACTCCGTAAGAGCGGACTTTTGGAAGCGGGTAATGGAAATGACCGTTGCACCGCTCTCTTTTGCGAGCTTGGCAATCTCCACGATATCCCGTGTCGCTCCGGAATAAGAGAAAATGATTGCCGCATCTCCCTTTTCCATGGTAGCCGCACTCATAAGCTGCTGACTCACCATCTCCGAGCAATACACCTTCGGCTCTATCCTGTGGAACTTGTTCATTGCCTTCATCGCCGTAAGCATCGAGGCACCGACTCCGAAAAAAAGAATCCGCTTTGCTTTGGACATCGCGTCTATTGCCCTCCCCACCTCTTTCATATCGAGAAGGGAGAAACTCTCCTGAATAGAGGAAAGCGTATCCTTTAAAACCTTGTTTGCCATTTCGGAAATGCTGTCTCTCAAACTGATTTCCCCGTTATCCGACAGACCGCCCTCTTTTTCATTCTCCCGCATAGAAAGAGAAAGGGTCATCTTAAACTCCTGATACCCCTTCACATTCATGGTTTTGCAAAAGCGAAAGACCGAAGTATCTCCGACATTACAGGTTTCCGCGAGGTCCGAAATCGACATAAACAGCACC
>CAUSIX010000318.1:0-2590 GCA_963531555.1 uncultured Oribacterium sp. | reverse complement strand
CTTTCCGCTGTCTGCTGCGGTGATAGCGGAAATCATGCCCTCACCGCCTGCACCGATGACGCAAACATCCGCTTCCAGATTCTGATCTTCTTTCTTTTTGGAATCGGCAGCAACCTGCGCCTTGGCAAACTTTTCGCTGTCCAGTCCCATGTCCTTTAACGCCTGCTCCACACCGGTACGAAGTGCCGTGGAAGAAATCGTAGCACCGCTGATTCCGTCTACGTTAAAGGTCTGCTCCTCCACCATTTTCTCCGGTAAAGCCGCAACGGCCTTACTTCCGATTCCCTCGGTTTCCTGATTGCTCAATACATTTACCGCATAAATCTTATTCTCATCCGCGCTGACTTCAATCTGCATGTCTCCGCCAAAGCCCGGAACGGTAACGGTCGTTTTCTTTGCCGAAGCGGGTGCGTCCGTCTTTTTTACAGAAGGACCACTCCAGGAACGGATTCCCAAAATTACGGCAACCAAAATTCCGGCAAGAATGACTAAGTACGATAAAAATTTCTCCTTTTTCATAATCTCCCCTAAGTTCTGATTTTCCCGGGTATATAATCCCGACTCTCTTCATGGCAAGAAATAACCTTCTTTTTCTTACCGGGTTACCAAAATACCTTATATTTATACCATAGATGAAAATATTCTACCATTGACAAAACCGGCGGAAAAACACAATTCTTCCACCGGTTTTTGGCAATTTTGACAAAATATTCACTAACTTACTTTTCTACTTTCGTAAGCGAAAGGAGAATCTTCTCCGAGCGGGCAATAAAGTTCTTCATTGCCTCTCCTTCCAGCGGGGCATTCTGGATGCGCGCCAAGTCATAGAGCTGCTCTTCAATGAGCTTTCCGTCTTCCTTTTCCAGGCTATCTTCATGCTGAAGAAGATGCTGCACAAGCGGGTGTTTTTCATTTAAAACGAGGGTTTCCTCGAGCGGAAGCTCTCCCATCGGCATACCGGACACCGCGTACATCTTCATCATATCCTGCATTCTGCGGGATTCCTCGGAAATAGAGAGAAGACTTGCCGGCGTTTCGGAAAGGAGTCTGTCCACCTTCACATGAAGTTTATCCTTGGAAAGCACAGTTCGGAAAGCCTTCTCCAGTTTTTCTCCCTCTTTCTTTAACTTCTCCTCATCATCAGAGGAAAGTTCCTCTTTCATGGCTTCCTGCACATCGGCATCGATTCTTTGGAAACGAAGTCCGCTGTTCTTCGCCTCCAGCTCCGTGATAAAGGGCTGGTCAATCCGCTCTGTAAGGTAAACCGCTTCTTTCTTGTGCTCCTTAAAGAGGGAAATGTACTGACTCTGCGCTACGCGATCGGAGACATAGTAAACCTTTTGAATCTTCTCTTCTTCTTTATTTTCAGACTGATCCGTATTGTCTACTATTGCAGAATCTTTCCCTTTCTCCTTAAGCTCCGGAAGAGTGCAATATTTTTCCTCCAAATCCTTAAAGAGAATATAATCCGTCATCTTCTCCGCGAACTTGCTGTCCCGAAGAACACCGTACTTGATGAAGGGGGAAATGTCATCCCAATACTTTTCATAGGACTCTCTTTCGGTCTTACACATACCGGAAAGTTTCTCCGCCACCTTCTTCGTGATATAGTCGGAAATCTTCTTTACAAAACCGTCATTTTGGAGCTGAGAACGGGAAACGTTCAGAGGAAGATCCGGGCAGTCAATCACACCCTTTAAAAGGAGCAGATACTCGGGAATGACTTCCTTGATATTATCCGCAATAAAGACCTGGTTGTTGTAAAGCTTAATCGTACCCTCAATCGACTCATACTCCGAATTAATCTTCGGGAAATAAAGAATTCCTTTCAGGTGATACGGATAATCCATGTTCAAATGAATCCAGAAAAGCGGCTCCTTATAGTCGTGGAAGGTCTTTCTGTAGAAGTCGAGATACTGCTCTTTTTTCACCGAAGAGGGAGATTCTCCCCAGAGCGGATGCGTGTCATTTAAAAGAACAGGATGCTTCTCAATCTTCAGCTTGGCATCCGTCTTTCTTTCTTCTCCCTTTTCATCCTTTTCCACCTTCTCGGGAATTTCCTCGAGTACGATGTCGGAATCCCGTTTTTCCTCCTTGGAAATGATTTCGCTATCCCTCGGAAGCTTGTCAAGGTAGATTTCTACCGGCATAAAGGAGCAGTACTTCTCAATCACGGAACGAAGCTCCCACTCATTGGCATACTTCACACAGTCTTCATTTAAATGAAGCGTAATATCCGTACCGTGCTCTTTCTTCTCACCGTCCGTCATACTGTACTCGGTACCGCCGTCACAGACCCAATGCACCGGTGTAGACCCCTCTTTATAGGATAAGGTCTCAATCTCTACTTTATCGGCTACCATGAAAGCAGAGTAGAAACCCAGACCGAAATGTCCGATAATCTGATCGCTGTTTGCCTTGTCCTTATACTTCTCGATAAACTCGGTCGCACCCGAAAAAGCAATCTGCGTAATGTACTTTTCCACCTCTTCCGCAGTCATGCCGATTCCGTTATCGCTAAAACGATTCGTCTTCTTCTCCGGCTCAACCGTAACCGTTACTCTCCCCTTAAAGTCGGACGGCTTCGTCC
>CAUSIX010000317.1:0-2610 GCA_963531555.1 uncultured Oribacterium sp. | reverse complement strand
CATTCAGCTGACAGCTACTAATAGGTCGAGGGCTTATCCAATGCGTCTGATTGATTTTGTTTTACTGCTAGAGTTATTTCTTGGATATGTTGTTTTATGGCCCGGTGGCTCAGTTGGTTAGAGCGCCGCCCTGTCACGGCGGAGGTCGACGGTTCGAATCCGTTCCGGGTCGTTCATGTAAGGAAGTTGTTTCGTTTTCTATCGAAGCAACTTTTTTTGTATTCTGAACAAGCGGCGTAAGTTATTCTGAACAATCGATGTAAGTTATTTTGAACAAGCAGTGTAAGTGAAGCGGGAGACATTTCGTTCTTCATGAGTATTGCGAGCACAGTAAGGAAATCTTGTTTTAAATATTTATTTCTATGAATAAGAATTTATTATATACATAGTAAGTGTAAAATATGAACAACTTGTATTGTGACGAAATACTGTCAAATAAATACTAATATATTTATATATTTATGTGCAATTTATAGAATTGTTCTTGTATTTATACGACAAAACTGATATGATTTCGTAGTGACAGTTAAAAGTCATGCATGTCATACAATAACTCCCCGTTAAGGGATAAAATAAGGAGGAATGTAGATGAAAAAAAGGAATTTAGCATTGATGACAGCTGCCCTCGTTTTGGCACTTACTGCTTGTGGTGGAGGTTCTGCTTCAGAAACGAAAGCTTCCGGAGAAAACGATAAGGCGGAAACCAACAAAGCTGAGGAAGCGCAGTCCGGGGATAAGAAGTCTTCAGGAAAGGAGCTTCGTCTTGTAAACGGTAAGATTGAGGTTGATGCACAGTTAAAGGAGCTTGCTGCGGCATATGAGAAAGAGACCGGGGTGAAGGTGAACATCGAGTCTATGGGAGGCGGTATCGACATTCAGGGTACCCTGAAAGGCTATTTCCAGGCTGACAATATGCCGGATATCTTTGTGAATGGCGGAGACACGGACTTCAAGAACTGGGAAGGACACCTTGTAGATATGTCTAACGAAAAGTGGGTTTCCGATACGGATGCCGCTTATAAGGATAAAGATGGTAAAGTGATTGGTTTCCCGTATACAACAGAGGCTATAGGTCTTGCTTATAATGCGGACGTTTTAGAAAAAGCGGGAATTGATCCGAAGTCCATTACCGGTCCGGATTCCATGAAGAAAGCTTTTGAAACACTGGATAGCAAGAAGGATGAGCTCGGACTTACTGCAGTAGTTGGTTATGTCGCTGAAGCTACCAATCTTTATTGGTCAACCGGTAACCATCTCTTCGGTGTTTATGAGGATGGCGGATTGAAGAGAGACGATACAAAGTATTTTGATTTACTTGAACAGGGTAAGATTGATAAAGATCGTTTCTCCAAGTATGCGGATATGGTTGAGCTTTTCAATAAGTATGCAGATCCAGCACTTCTTGTTTCCGGAACCTATGACCAGCAGATTCAGAACTTCTCTGCCGGAAAGTATGCTTTCGTAACACAGGGTTCTTGGATCGGGGCAACCATGACGAATGATGATAAGGAACAGTATGAGGCTGCAGGTAAGTTTAAAGTCGGCATGATTCCTTATGCATTTGAAGAGGGAATCGATACCATTCAGACAAACTCTCCGTCTTGGTGGGCTGTGTTTGATAACGACAACAAGGAAGAAGCTTTGAAGTTCTTACAGTGGGCTTCCGAGGATGAAGGACAGAAGATTTTGGTTGAGAAGGCAGGATTCGTAAGTCCGTTCAAGTCCATCAGCTATGTTGCAGATGATCCGTTTGCACAGACCATTACCGATTATACAAAGGCAGGAAAGACTTCCGCTTGGCACTGGCTTGGTAACAAAGAAGGCCTTGCACAGAACGCGCTTGGTGTTGTTTACCAGGATTTTGCTTCCGGAAATCTGGATAAGGCAAAATTTGTAGATACTGTCGAGAAGGTTGTTGCACAGTATTATGCCGGGTAATATATAATATTCTCTTGCTTTCCGATAGAATTTTACAGTAGAATGTGGCTACAGGGCTTGCTGTAGTTCAATCACACAAGGCTGTTGATACAGCACTATAGGGTGAGGAAACGGGGCGGCGTTATGCTGCCCCATTTTTTGAAGAAGGGGGAACCATGAAAGGACGAGATACAAGAGTAGAGTCCATTTTTCTACTGTTACTGGGAGCAGTACTCATGTTTGCCGCTCTTTTTTTCGCTTTCACTATTAAGGCAAATTATAGTGGCGTAATGAAGAGTTTAGCGAGTTTAAGGGGTGCGATGTTAGTTTTCGGTGCGGTTTTGTTTTTTATCGGTCTTTACCGAATACCGAGTACTGCACATCATCGAAAGATTGTGTATTTCCTCTTTCTTTTTCCTTTACTTTTTTCTTTCTTTATTACCGTTATCATCCCGCTTATTTTGGGAATCGGCTATTCCTTTACGGACTGGACCGGAATTCGTTTTACAAAGGTAGTAGGGGTACAAAATTATGTAAAAATGTTTCATGATCCGGCTTTTCTCTGGTCGGTTCTGATTACTTTTGTTTTTGTATTTATGAATGTAATCCTCATTAATATTGTTGGATTTTGCCTGGCGCTGCTGTGCACTTCAAAGCTTAGAGGAGTTGCTTTTTTCCGTGCGGCATATTTTC
>CAUSIX010000316.1:0-2616 GCA_963531555.1 uncultured Oribacterium sp. | reverse complement strand
TTACTCCGCCATGCACCTTCACTACTTTTCCGGCATTTCTCCCGTCTGCTCGATATAGCGAAAAGGGATATCCCTTAATATCCACAAAAACCGCTCCGAAAACCAGAATTCCGATATGCTCTTTTCCTTCCTGCTCTATCCGCTGTTCCCGTTCTTCCATTTCCTTCTCCTTCAATATTAGCCCCTTCCCCATTTCTATCTTTTCTTAGCTTTTCCTAGCTGTTCCTATCCTCTACTTCCGCTTATTGCCTTATTCTACTGTAGAGAGGAAGTTCTTACAAGGGAAACAGTAAAGCCTGATGCCGATTAAAGTCCGGCGTGTTAGCACACGCTTTTCGAGCGATACTCGTTATGCATAAAAAAAGAAGAGAAACCGTGAAGGAATCTCTTCTTCTCTGTACGTGCTTTACTTCCGCTTTTCTTTGCACTTTTTTTGTACGTTTCTTTATGCTTTTCTTTGCACTTTACTTAGTTCTTCGTCTTTTTCTTCTCGTTCCTTTTTCCGTAAAGGGAAAACCCGATAAAGGAAACTGCACTCAGCATAAAGAGTACGGCATAAAGCTTCATGGCACTCTTATCGTCTGTTGCCACAGCGGCTCTTCCATGTATAGCGGGTCTGCTTTCTCCGAGAACCTCTCCCGGCTTCACGGTTTCGTTTACTTCCGGACGAGATGCGCCGAGAACTTCTCCCGGATTGTTTGCCGTAGTAGGAGGAGGGGTAGTTCCGCCGTTATCTCCGGGATTCCCCGGTGTATTTCCGCCCGGAACTCTCGGGTTTCCGCTACCGCCGCCGGGATTCCCCGGCGTATTTCCGCCACCGCCCGGATTACTCGGTACAGGCTCACTTGGCTTAGGATCGTTCGGCTTAGGATCGTTCGGATTCTCCTTCTTGGTATTAACAAAGACATTCTTATAACCGTCCTGCTCTACATCGGCTCTGCTTGCCGTATAGTTCGGAAGCTCTTCCTCGGTTACCATATACTTAATTTCATGTCCTCCGTCAAACTTCGGCATAACAAAGGTATGTTGCCAGCCGCCCTCTTTCGTTAAGTAGAAGGAAGAAACTCTGTCATCATTCGCAAAAAGCAGAATCATAATGCCGCGTGGATGTTCTCCGCTTCCCTTCCATATCTTTGTAACGGGAATCGCCACACGATCTCCTGTATAGTTCGTAATCGTGAATCCCGTATCCTGTGTTCCGGAAATGGCAGGATTGTAGTCCTGAACTTTCTCCTCGGAAACGGTATAGGTAATCTCCGCTCCGCTCTGATCCTTCTTCGGAAGATTGGAGAAGGATGCCTTCCAACCGTTCTCTTCGGAGAGTACAACTGCCTTATTAGTCTTTACATTGTTTTCTACAAGATAAACCTTTACCTCGCCCGGTCTTTGTGCAGGGGAATTTTCCTGAATCCACTTCTTCTCCACGCCTACCGTTCTTGTTTCCGGATCTGCGTCTCCCGGCTTTTCATTGATAAAAGTCTTTGTTACCATCGGCTTTTCCGCACCGGAAACACGACGTAACTCCTCCTCGGTAACCGTTTGCGAAGCATCCTTCTTAAGAATATAGCCGTCCGGTGCCTCGATTTCTTTTATTTCATATTCCGAAAGTAAAGCATTATCCCATGTCGCTATACCATCCGCTCCTGTTACCACAGTCTTTTCTATATTCGTTTTTGTATCTCTAATCGTAAACTTTGCTCCGGAAAGAGGAGCTCCTTCTTTATTTTTCTTCTCAATACGGAGGATATACGGCTTTACATCAAATCTTCCCTCGGAAGCTTGGACCGTTACCTCACGCTTATGCAGTTTCGTTTCTATCTGATTTGCGGTAAGGGAGGCATCATTATAGTACTTTGAACCGTCCTTCGGAACTTCATGCACTTCTACAAAGTACTGCAGTTCTGCGCCTTCTTCTTTATTTAAATCCTTCAGGTCATAATCAAAGGCTCTCTTTCCCTCTTTATAGCTTAAGGAAAAAATGTTTCTCACAGGGGCAGGATTGGAAGAATTCGTTAAATCCTGCAATGCCCATTTATGTCCGCGAGGCGCGCCATCCGCTACCGGATGAAAACCTGCGCTGTCCCTTTCACCGGATTTCCATACTCCGCGTACCAGCTTAGGGGTAAACCTGTCGATATCGGAAGGATTGGCCCAGTTCATGGAAAGCTCGGGATAAGTCGGATCCACATAAGTCAGAACCGAACTGACTAACTGATCGTGTATCTGTACATCCGTGTATTTATCGGAAACAGTTCCTATTCTTCTTCCGTTTATCTGAATGAAAAAATGAATTAAAAAATGCTTAACACCGTCTTTATCCACATAGGTTTCAATGTCACCGCCATAATTCTTCCAGAAGTTGGGCTCTTCATCCATTCCCACTCCCTTATAATTCATGTTAAGGGAAAATTTACTTTCTCCTCCAACTTTGATTTCCATCGGTATCTTTTGTGCCGTACGCACTTCGGAACTGTTCACACGAACATAGAATTTATATTCCCCGTCAGCGCCGCTGTAACTTGCCGCATCACTTGTGAAAGTGATTCTCAGCGTCTTCGACCCGCTGTCATAATGCGCGTTCGCTATCGTTACATTACCGGCTTTCAGTTCCTTATT
>CAUSIX010000315.1:0-2630 GCA_963531555.1 uncultured Oribacterium sp. | reverse complement strand
CCGAATCTGCATCTCTTCTTTAGAGACGAAAGAGGAGATGAGCCGGTAGAAATCGAGTATTACGAGCCAAACGGCATCGTTTCCTTTGTGGAAGAGCTGGTAAAGGATTCCGAAAAGGCGGTGACTCCCGTAATTTATTTTAAAGGAAAGAGTGAGAAGACCGAACTTGAGTGTGCTTTTCAGTTTACGGACAGCTTTGAGGAAAATATTCTGGGATTTTGTAACGGGATTTACACTGTTGAGGGCGGTACCCATATTGTGGGCTTTAAAACGAAGTTCTTGCAGCTTGTGAACGGCTATGCAAGACAGCTTGGTGTTTTAAAGGAGAAGGACCAGAACTTTACCGGTGCGGACAGCAGAAACGGTATGGTGGCCGTGCTTTCCGTGAAATACCCGGAGCCTGTTTTTGAAGGACAGACGAAGACGAAACTGGCTTCTTTGGAGGTGGCGAAAGAGGTTTCCCAGATTGCAGGAGAGGAGCTTGAGCGTTTTTTTGACCGCAATGTGGAAATCGTAAAGGCGATTCTTGCCTGCGCGGAGAAATCTGCAAAAATCAGAAAGCAGGAGGAAAGGGCCAAGGTCAACCTTCTTTCCAAGTCAAAGTACAGCTTTGACTCAAACGGAAAGCTTGCGAACTGCATTTCCAAAAACGCGGAAGAATGTGAGATTTTCATCGTGGAGGGAGACAGTGCGGGCGGTTCGGCAAAGACTTCCCGAAACCGTCACACACAGGCTATCCTTCCCTTACGAGGCAAAATCTTAAATGTGGAGAAGGCTTCCATGGATAAGGTTCTTGCCAATGCGGAAATTAAGACGATGATCAATGCCTTCGGCTGCGGTTTTTCCGAGGGATACGGCAATGACTTTGATATAGCAAAGCTTCGATACCATAAGATTATTCTGATGACGGATGCCGATGTCGACGGCAGTCATATTGATACCCTGCTTCTGACCTTCTTTTACCGCTTTATGCCGGAACTCATTCAGGAAGGGCATATCTATGTTTCCATGCCGCCTCTCTATCTTGTGAGCCCGATAAAAAAGTCGGAGAAGCCGCAGTATCTCTATGATGAAAGAGCTTTAACGGAGTATCAGAAGAAGCACGGCACGGAAGGCTATGATCTGAAGCGCTTTAAGGGACTGGGAGAAATGAATCCGAAGGAGCTTTGGGACACCACCTTAAATCCGGAAAACCGTGTCTTAAAGCGGGTGGAAATAGAGGATGCAAAGCTTGCCTCCCGGGTTACCACCATGCTTATGGGGGCTGAAGTGGCACCAAGAAGAGAATTTATATTTACACACGCAAGAGAAGCGGAAATCGATACATAGAATAAAGGATAAAATATGGCAGAACAAATCTTAAGCACGGAATATTCCGAGGAGATGCAGAAATCTTACTTAGACTATTCCATGAGCGTTATAACGAGCAGAGCCGTTCCGGATATCCGGGACGGCTTAAAGCCGGTGCAAAGAAGGGTGCTTTTCGATATGGGAGAGCTTCGCGTCTTCCATGACCGCCCGACCTTAAAGTCCGCAAGAATCTGTGGCGATACCATGGGTAAGTATCATCCGCACGGAGACAGCTCGATTTACGAAACCTTAGTCGTTATGGCACAGGACTTTAAGCGTATGCAAGCGCTTATCGAAGGGCAGGGAAACTTTGGATCCATTGAAGGAGATTCCGCAGCGGCTCCCAGATATACGGAGGCCAGACTGGAGGCTTTTACGGAAAAAGCCATGCTTGAGGATCTCAGCCTTTCCGTGCCTTTTCAGCCGAACTATGACGGCAAGCTCCTTGAGCCGGAGGTACTTCCCGCAAAGATTCCGTATTTTCTTTTAAACGGTTCCGAGGGAATCGCGGTAGGCATGACTACCTCTACTCCCTCTCATAATCTTATGGAGCTGATCAACCTGATTCTCGCCTACATGAAAAATCCGGAGATGAGCCTGGAAGAAATGCTTCGTATCATGCCGGGACCGGATTTTCCTACCGGCGGAATGGTTGCCAATAAAGATGATTTAGCGGAGATTTACGCCACGGGACAGGGAAAACTACGTCTTCGCGGAAAGCTTGTTTTCGAGAAAAAGCAGGGGAAAAATGACAGAGATAAGCTTGTGATTACGGAGATTCCGTATACTATGGTCGGTGCCGGAATCAGTAAGTTTATGCAGGACGTCGCAGGTCTTTGTGATGAGAAGAAGATTACGGATATTACCGATATATCGAATCAGTCCGGGGAGCAGGGGATTCGCATCGTCCTTGAATTAAAGAGCAATGCGGACATAGAGAAGATTGAAAATATTCTATACAAGAAAACCAAACTCGAGGACAGTTTCCCGGTCAATATGCTGGCTATTGCAAAGGGAAGGCCGGAAACCCTTTCCTTAAAGCGTGTCTTGGAAGAGTATCTTTCCTTCCAGGAGGAGCGGATTCATTCCAAGTTCGGAAAGCTTCTGGAAAAGGAAGAGAAGAAAAAGGAAATTGAAGAAGGACTCATTAAGGCGGTGGATGTGATTGATGCCATTATTGCCCTTCTTCGCGGTGCAAAGAGCCAAAAGGAATGGAATGGAATGGAACGGAGTGGAATGGAATGGAATGGAATGGAATGCAATGGAATGGAATCAACCCG
>CAUSIX010000314.1:0-2665 GCA_963531555.1 uncultured Oribacterium sp. | reverse complement strand
GAGTCCGGTTTACAATCTGGCCGTAAAGTATATAGGGAAAATCCATTATACTTTTATGAGGAAGGAAGCTTCCCATCGATTTTCGGGTTTTTTCGGGACAATAGCCAGTCTGTTATGCCTTTTTTTCTTGACAAGCGGTTTAGTGTCCATGTTAATTCCGGAGCTGGTTAAATCCGTTTTGAGTTTATATGTTTCTTTGCCGGATACGATCAACCAATCTTATGATAATTTGACGGTTATTTTGCAACGCTTTCCGGATGTAAGACCTTATGTGGAAAAGGCTTATGAGGAACTCAGTAATTTTTTCACCGGAAAACCCGATAATACACAGGCAATCTTTTCCCACCTGCAAAACCTTGCCGCTTTCTTTACCAACGGAATTTGGAATACCGTTACCATAGTCAAGAATATTTTAATCGGATTAATTGTTATGGTATATCTTCTTAATCTGAAAGGAGTATTGAAAAGGCAGTTCAGAAAGCTTCTTTTTGCCCTGTTCTCCCGGAAGAAAGCGAAGAACATTATTGAAGAGATGCAGTATGTGCATCATGTTTTCGGCGGATTTATTCTGGGGAAGATTATCGATAGTATTATTATCGGCATCCTGACTTTTTTTGTTTTAAGCATAATGAAGATGCCATATACTCTTCTTGTATCCGTGATAGTAGGCGTGACCAATGTTATTCCTTTTTTTGGTCCTTTTATCGGAGCGATTCCCTGCTTTTTCCTGATTTTGTTAACCAGTCCTGTGCAGAGCCTGTATTTTGCGGTGACCATTTTAATCATCCAGCAGATTGACGGGAATATCATCGGCCCGAAGGTTCTGGGAGATTCTACCGGTCTTTCCAGTTTCTGGGTACTCTTCTCCATTCTTCTTTTTGGCGGCCTTTTCGGCTTTGTAGGTATGATTATTGCGGTTCCCTTCTGGGCGGTAATCATGAACGGTATACGACGCTATATGGACAAACGATTGCAGAAAAAGGACTTGCCGACCTCCTCTTTCGCATATGAAGATTTTGAACGATTTGCAGAGAAGAAATCCGAGCGGAAAGGCGCGGGAGATTGCGGGGAATTGTAAAAATCCTTTAACTTCGCTATAATAATACGGTTTATAATGAAAATCACTTATATTGGAAGACGGCATTGGTCTGTCTTCGATACTAAAGACTAGCAGAAACGGAGAGAAAGATATGGCAACATTATTGGAAAATTGGAGAAATGCGGCATACGGGAACGGATTAAACAAGAATGAACAGGAAGCACTTTGGCAGAAGTATTTTGCCTTGGAGAAGGGCTTCTATGAGAAGCTGCTTTCCGATCCGAAGAAGGTTTACGAGGGAAGTGTAAAAGAGCTTGCCGAGCAGTTCGGCATTGAAGAGTTTATTTTTGTGGGCATTTTGGACGGTATTGATGAATCTCTGGCCGGTTTCCATAATCCCATTGACAGCATGGACGAGAATACCAAGGTGAAGATTCAGGTGGATCCGGAAAAGCTTTACTACAACATGGTAGAGGCTAAGGCATCTTGGCTCTACGATCTTCCGCAGTGGAATGATATTTTAACGGAAGAGAGAAGAAAAGAGTTGTACAAGGAACAGAAGAAGTCCGGCACGGTAAGAAGAGAAGGAAAGAAGATTTATCCGAACGATCTTTGCCCTTGCGGTTCCGGGAAGAAGTATAAGAAGTGTTGCATGAGAAAGGACGAAGAAAGAGAAAAGGAACTTTCCGTCAATGAGTAGTAGAGATTATTTACTTAGGGCAACCGCGGCAGAGGGACAGATTCGCGCCTTTGTCTGCACGACAAGAGATACGGCGGAGGAACAGAGAAAGCTTCACAATACCTCTCCGATTGCGACCGCAGCGCTCGGAAGGCTGATGAGCGCCGCTCTTATGATGGGAGTGGATTTAAAGGGAGAGAAGGATTTGATTACTCTTTCCGTTAAGGGAGACGGTCCGATGAGAAGTCTGGTCGCTACGGCCGACTCTCACGGCACGGTGAAGGCTGCCTGTGCCAATCCCTATGTTATTTTACCCGCAAAGGCGGATGGACACTTGAACGTTGGGGCGGCAGTCGGAAAAGGGTTCCTTTCCGTAATTCGGGACAATGGCTTAGGAGAGCCCTATGTGGGACAAACTCAGCTTTTAAGCGGAGAAATTGCCGAGGATGTCAATGCCTATTTTAGTATCAGTGAGCAGATTCCTTCCTCCGTCGGACTGGGAGTGCTTTTAAATAAGGAAAATACGGTAGAGGCCTCAGGGGGCTTTATCATCCAGCTTTTGCCTTTTGCTGAAGAAAGTTTACTGGATAAGCTGGAGGAAAAGTTGAAAACGGTGCATTCCGTTACGGATCTTCTAAAGAACGGGCATACACCGGAGAGCCTTTTGGAATTCCTCTTGGGGGATTTTTCACCTGAAATACATGAAAAGAGAGAGCTCTCCTATTTCTGTAATTGTAGTAGGCAAAGAGTCGAGAAAGCCTTGATTTCTCTTGGAAAGAAGGAGATAGAGTCCTTGATTTCCGAGCATAAGGCAGAGGAAGTTCGCTGTGATTTCTGCAATAAGCGCTATATATTTACGGAAAGTGAATTGAAAGAGCTTCTAAAAAAATAAGAGTATAGGGAAAATAGACTAAAACTACTTGGTCTTCCCGAGAAAATTAGTTGAC
>CAUSIX010000313.1:0-2667 GCA_963531555.1 uncultured Oribacterium sp. | reverse complement strand
ATCTATACTTCATAAAATTTTTCATTATGCATTGTTTAACAGCTATTTGTTATTTTAAAATCACTTATTTAGAATGTAAAGTTGTAAATCAAAAAAAATTTTAACTTTTAAGCAATTTTGTAATTTTTAAGGCTTTAAGCTTCCATTCTGAAAAATAAAATCAGCCTTTTGTGAGCAGTTTTAAGTCTTCCTTTACCGTAATCTTTTGATTGTCCTCTTCCCCCGGAATCATAAGCACTTTTTCCTCCGAAAATTCTTCTACCAGCATAGAATCATCGGTTATTCTTTCTTTCCATTCTTCTCTATGCGGCATGAACTTTTTATAACAATCATGAATTAATGTAAATTCAAAAACCTGCGGAGTCTGCACAGAAAAGAGCATTCTTCTCTCCAAGCTCTTTTTCACAAAACCTTCCTCCACAATTTTAACAGTATCTTTAACGGGAAGACCGGGAATAATCGCCTTGGACCGCTCTTTAGCCAAGTAAAGGCGTTCCAACAAATCTTCCGTAAAAAAAGGACGCGCCGCATCGTGAATATACAACAAACTCTCTCGATTTCCGCATCTTTCCATATATTGAACAGCATGGTAAACGGAATCAAAACGTTCCTCTCCGCCCGGAACTATTCTTACAGCTTTCCTTCTTCCCCACTCCTCTTTCAGAATTAAAGCCTCTATCTCCTTAAGCTCTTCCTTTCCCACTACAAGAAGAATTTCTCTGCACGGCTTCCAAGCGAGGAAACGCTCTACCGAAGCATAAAAGAGGGGTTTTCCGTGAAAAGGCAGAAACTGCTTTTTTTCTTCCGTGTGCATCCGCTTTCCGGACCCCGCCATAAGGATTACGGCCGTTACGGTCTGCTTTTTTTCTTCCATAGTCCTTCTCCCTTATAGAACACTTTCCCCTTATAGAACAGGATCTCCTTCTCCTTTTACAGGGCAGTTTAGGCATCTCATTTTACGGAACGGCTTCCCTGCCCTGCCTGCACCTGCCGGTTTACCCCTCCGTGAGGGACAGGGAAGGATAGGCATTTATCGAATAGTCTGCAAAGTTTCCGTTCTTCCACTCATAATAGCCTGCTGCCGCAATCATGGCCGCATTATCGGTGCAGAGAATGATCTTCGGAGAGTAAAAAGAAATTCCTTCCTTCTCCGCCTTTTCCTGCATTTTCTCCCGAAGCTTTCCGTTTGCCGAAACACCGCCGGCAATGGCCAGCCGGGAAACGCCGAGATCCCTGCAAAGACGGACGGCCTTTTCCGAAAGCACCTCGGTCACATTTTCCTGAAAAGAAGCGCAGAGATCCGCCACATGCACTTCCTCTGAAAGCATCTTCTTCCGGTTCATCTCGTTTAATACCGCGGATTTGACACCGGAAAAGCTGAAGTCATAGGGAGAGTCTTCCATTTTCGCCGTCGGAAAATGAAAGGCTTCGGGATTCCCCTCCTTCGCCATCTTTTCCAGCTTCGGTCCGCCGGGGTACCCCAGTCCCACCGCACGAGCCACCTTGTCAAAGGCCTCTCCTGCAGCATCATCTCTTGTTCTTCCGTAGATTTTAATCTTCCCGTAATCCTCCACAAGGAGCAAATGGCTATGTCCTCCGCTTGCCACAAGGCATACAAAGGGCGGCTTACAATCCGCATGAGAAATATAATTTGCCGCAATATGCCCCTCAATATGATGCACGGGAATGAGCGGCTTTTTTAGAGCGTAAGAAAGAGCCTTTGCCTCGGAAACACCGACAAGCAGTGCCCCGACAAGCCCCGGTCCCACCGTGACGGAAATCCCCGACAAGTCGGAAAAGCCTACTCCCGCCTCCTTCACGGCGAGCCGAATGACTTCATCTATTTTCTCCAGATGATTTCTTGACGCAATCTCCGGCACAACACCGCCGAATTCCGCATGAAGCGCTACTTGAGAAGAGATTACATTGGAAAGCACCTCTCTTCCGTTTTTCACTACGGCTGCCGCAGTCTCGTCACAGCTTGTTTCTATTCCTAAAAGCAGTATGTCCTGCATTTTTTCCTCCAAAGCTAATCTTCAAAATGGATGTCCCGACTCCAGCCGTCCTTTGCAAACTTGACCGGGAAGATGTCTTTAAACTTATCCTTATATTGCTCGGGGTAAAGCTCGGACGGAGAATAGTGGGTAAGCCACATCTCCTTCGGCTCCGCCTCTCTTCCGAGTCTTGCCGCCTCTTCCATGGTCATGTGTTTATGTTTTTTGGCGTTGCCGGCCTTATCCTCTTCGCCGTACATCCCTTCGCAGATAAATAAGTCCGCCCCCTTAGCCATCTCGGAAATTCTCGGGACCGGTCTTGTGTCCGTGCAGTATACTACGGAAATGCCCTTTCGTGCCTCTCCCATCACCATATCGGGGGTGAAAATCCTGCCTTCCCATTCCACCGTTTCTCCATGCTGCAACCTGTTCCAGCACCGAATCGGAATCCCCTGTTCTTCCGCCCTTTCCACGGAAAATTTCCCCTTTCTCGGAATCGAAAGACGGTAGCCGTAGCAGGGAATACTGTGCTGTACCTTAAAAGCTTCTATCACAAAACTCTCCAATGGAAAGGTTTCCACTTCTCCCGTGATTTCCACATATTCCAAAGAAAAAGGCAGTTCCGGGGCAATCATTCTAAGACCGTCCACCACTCTCTTTAACCCCTTGGGAC
>CAUSIX010000312.1:0-2696 GCA_963531555.1 uncultured Oribacterium sp. | reverse complement strand
CCGTTAGACGTAAGAAGAAGTCTGAAGCGGCTAGAAAGCGTAAGTTCAATTAATTCATGCGAGGCTATTGGTCTCGTTTATAGCGTAGAGATAGCCCCGATTCATTTTGAATTGGGGCTATTTCCTTCCATGAAGGAGTATAATGGCGGAGAAAGAACTGATTTTAGACATCCCCTTAGAACATGAGATGAATATCCTGGGGGATATGGACAAATATTTACGGAAGTTACAGAGACAGTTTTCGGTGAACATCATTGACCGGGACGGTTTATTAAAGATTATCGGGGAAGAAGAAAATGCGGAAAAGACAAAAGAGGTTCTTCTTTCCCTTTTAAAGTTATCCGAAAAAGGGAATCGGATTTCCGAGCAAAATGTGGACTATGCCATTTCCCTTACCATAAAGGAGGGGAAGGCGGAGCAGCTTTTGCAGCTGGAAGAGGATTTCGTGGCAAGAACCGCTCTTGGAAAGCCGGTAAAGCCGAAGACCTTGGGACAGAAGTCCTATGTCGATAAGATTCGGAAAAATATGATTACCTTCGGCGTGGGGCCCGCCGGAACGGGAAAGACCTATCTTGCGATGGCCATGGCGATTACCGCCTTTAGAGAGGAAGAGGTTTCCCGTATTATTCTGACAAGACCGGCGATTGAAGCGGGAGAGAAGCTCGGCTTCTTGCCGGGAGACCTGCAATCGAAGGTGGATCCGTATCTTCGGCCGCTCTATGATGCCCTTTATAACATCATGGGGCCGGAGCAGTACCTTGCAAATGCCGAGAAGGGACTCATTGAAGTGGCTCCTCTTGCGTATATGAGAGGAAGAACACTGGATAACGCTTATATCATCCTCGATGAGGCGCAGAACACCACTCCTGCGCAGATGAAGATGTTCCTGACAAGAATCGGCTTCGGCTCGAAGGTGATTGTAACAGGAGACCTTACGCAGAAGGATCTGGAAGAGGGAAAGCGTTCCGGTTTGGAAGATGCCATGTTTATCTTAAAAAATGTGGAAGGAATCGCCTTTTCGGAGCTAACCAGCGAAGACGTAGTAAGGCATCCTCTTGTGCAGAGAATCGTCAATGCCTACGAGAAGGATGAGGAGAGAAAAAAGAGGGAAAACCATGCAAATCGACATAGAGTGGGAAGTAAGGAAAGAAACAAGCGTTCCGTATGAGAAGATTGCGAGAGAAATCGTGGAAGAGGCAGTGGACTTTGTCGGCTGCCCCTATGATATTTCCGTTTCCGTTCTTTTTATAGAGGATGAGGAAATGCACAGGATTAACCGGGAAAACAGGGGAATCGATAAGTCTACCGATGTCCTCTCTTTTCCGATGTTTGAACTGGAGAGTCCCGGAGTTTTTACGGAAGACCTGGAAGAGGATCCCGGTAACTTTGATCCGGACAGTGGTGAGCTTCTGCTCGGAGACATTATTCTAAACTGGGACAGGGTACTTTCGCAGGCGGAAGAGTACGGACACAGTGTAGAGAGAGAACTGGCCTTTTTGATTGCTCATTCCATGCTGCATCTCTTTTCCTTTGATCACATGGAAGAGGAGGAGCGAAAGGAAATGGAAGAGAAGCAGGAAGCGATTTTACATAATAGAGGGTATCTAAGATGAGTAAGGGAAGAGTTTCTTCTAAGGAGACAGTTTCTACTAAGGCTACAGGACATAGGAATAATTTCGTACTGCAAGGCTCTCTTCTTGCCGTAGCGGGGATTTTAGTCCGCATCATCGGAATGGTTTACCGTATTCCTTTGACGGCGATTATTTCCGATGAGGGAAACGGGTATTATACCTCCGCGTTTTCCATTTATACCCTGCTCCTCATTCTTTCCAGCTATTCCATGCCTACGGCAATTTCCAAGCTGATTTCCCAAAATTTAGCCAAGAAGCAATACAGAAACACGGAGCGTGTGCTTCGCGTTTCTTTCCTGTATTCCTCTTTAATGGGGGCGGTTATGGCGTCGGTCCTTTTCTTCGGAGCGGACGGGATTGCGGAGCTTTTAAAGAAGCCTTATGCGGCCTTTGCTCTTCGCGCTTTAGCCCCGACTGTTTGGATTATGGCTTACTTGGGACTTCTTCGCGGTTATTTTCAGGGAATGGGAAATATGATTCCCACTGCGATTTCACAGATCTTGGAGCAGATTGCGAATGCTGTCATATCCGTTTTGATGGCCTATGTTTTATTTGCCAAGGGACAGCAAGCGGATTTGCTTTACAAAAATACGGAGTTTTCCTATGCCTACGGTGCAATGGGGGGAGCAATCGGAACCGGTGCGGGTGCGGGATTGGCCCTCCTCTTTATGTTTCTCTTATACCGCTATCAGCGCCCAGCTTTAAGAAGAAAGGCGAAGCGGGATGAGGGGCTTACGGAGAGTTATGAGCGGTCTGCGATGCTCCTTCTCTTTACCATGTTGCCGATTCTTTTTTCCAGTACGGTTTACAATATTTCTTCCGTTTTGGACGATTTTCTTTATTCCTCGATTATGACAAGCCTCGGCTCAAAAACGAAGCAGATTGTTATGGAATGGGGAATTTTCGGAGAGTATCACGTGCTCTTTAATATTCCGGTTGCCTTGGCCAATGCGCTTTCTTCGTCTTTGATACCGGCTCTTACCATGGCGGTAGCATCTCACGACAGACAGAAAACGCTTTCTCAGATTCGGGTGAGTATTCGCTTTACCCTTCTCATTGCCGTGC
>CAUSIX010000311.1:0-2713 GCA_963531555.1 uncultured Oribacterium sp. | reverse complement strand
ATAAAGTCTTTTAGCCTATCCTTATCCATAAGATTAGAATGACCGCTAAACCCTATGCACTCCAAGTCCAAGCTATGCATTAAATCCTTTATACTTTGCAGATAAGCAAAGCTCATATCTTTATATACATGCTCCGTCCAGCCCTTAGTAGCAGTAAGTTCTATATATCTAAATCCTGTTTTCTTAATTTCTCGCAGTGTTTCCTCTATTCCAAAACCATGATATGTATTCGTATTTACCGCTATGATTCTCTCCATCCGTTCTTTCTCCTAAGATAAAAACAAGTCTCCGTCTACCTTCTTAGCAAAATCAAAATGCTTATCCATATAATATTTTGCTGCTCCTATAAATACCGCCGAATCTCCCAGCCTTGTATACTTTATTTTTACATTTTCACAAAACTGCCTAAATCCGTCTTTTTTTATATTTCCTTGTATTCTATTGAGGTACTTCTCTCCCAGCTTTCTGCCCATTCCTCCTATTACTATTATTTCCGGATTTAAAATCACAATAACTTTCTCTAACGCATCACTTAACTCATCCGCCAACGCAAATATCAAAGCATCCGCATTTTTATTCCCGTTTAAGGACATCTCCCCCAAATCTCTAAACAAAAACTCCTCATTCTGATTTTCCTCAATTAAACCGTAGTCAAGGGCTCTCTTTTTAAGAGCCAGCTCTCCTATGTGATTTTCTAAACATCCTCTGTTTCCACAGCTGCACAGGGCGCCGTCTTTTTCTATTGACATATGCCCCAGCTGCATTGCAAGCCCCGTAGACCCTCTTAATATTTTAGAGTTATAGATAAAGCTGGCACCTACACCTTCATTGATATTAATATAGGCATAGTTTTTACTTCCGATATGCCCAAAAGTATTTTCCGCATATGTCAAGCTTGCCGTATCATTTAGAAATGCAAGCCCATACTCCGACGGAATATTTTTTCTTAATTTATCAATAAAATTCTTACTATCCTCAAGGTCCAAAACCGTAGTAATGATATTTTTAGCTGCATTGTCAATAATAGCAGGCAAAACCACGCAAACTCCTAATACCTTGGTTCCGTATTTAGTCAATCGCTCCTTAATTATGCCTGATAAATACTCGGCATCCAGCTTTTTATCGTAAGGATAAATACTATCCTCTTCTGTCTCATACAGCAAATTTATCGCATGTATTTCCACACTTTTTTTTCTTACATTGGCAATCAGAATAAATCTCTCAAAATTCACCCGTAAGCCGTTCGGTTTACGCCCCTGTAAACCGCTTTCCACAATGCCGATATCGATCAGCATATCTTCCGCTATCAATTCATCCACTAATAAGGATATCGTTGACTTACTGAGCTTCGTTTTATGCGCCAGACCGGCCCTTGATATGCCATCATTGTTGGATACGATATCATATAAAGCTTTTTTATTCTTAGTCTTTATCATTTGCTGATGTAACATCATGCAATTCTCCATATTTTGTTTTAGTTCGTTCGTCGTACTTACTATTTGGAGTATACTATACATGCTTGTTTATTGCAATATGTATACAGTAAAAGAATAAAAAAGGTCCCTTTTTCCGGAATGCAAGCAAAGAAGCAGGCACCTTTTTCGCAAACTTAGAACTTTACTGTTCAGCCCCAACTGAGATTATATTTTCAGTACTACCTAAAACTACGATTCAAGATGGAAAAAATCCAATTCACTCGTTTGGTATTTTTCCTTGATTCTACATATTTTCTTCTTTAATTCTACGAGTTCCGAATCCTGATAGTTATAGAAAGGTCTTCTGGCATAACCCGCCTCCAATCCTCTCCATCTCATCATACCGTGAAGTACTGACGGAAAATCATACTTTAAGGCAGCAAAGATTACTTCATCAGCAATCTTTTGC
The DNA here is from genome assembly GCA_963531555.1 of uncultured Oribacterium sp. Lineage (GTDB taxonomy): Bacteria > Bacillota > Clostridia > Lachnospirales > Lachnospiraceae > Oribacterium. The sequence goes on along the minus strand of CAUSIX010000311.1, from coordinate 829 downwards.
AACTTCATTCCGCCCGGAATATCACTTTCCTCCACCTTTTTGAAAATTTTCTGATAAAGATCCGGGAACAAATTATAAAAAGATCCTATAATACCGTCTGCTCCAGCGCAAAGTCCCGAAAAAGCCATTTCATCACATCCGGAATAAATCATAAAGTCTTTTCCCAGCTTTTCCTTTAAATATCCCATTTCATCGTGAGATCTTGCCGTATATTTTAACCCTTCAACATGAGGCAGGGCAGTCAACTTTAAGAGGAGGTCCATATCCATAAGTCCGGCAAGTTGGATATTATATACCACCATAGGAAGAGGTGTTGCTTCCGCAATATCTTTATAATAACGATAAATATCTTCTTTACTAAACTTCCAGTAAAATGGAGGCACTGAAGAAATAGCATCTGCTCCTGCTTCATAGGCATATTGAGCCAACTCTATGGACTTCTTAGTTCCTATATCTCCAACATGAACTATAATAGGAACGCGTCCGTTTACTCTCTTAATCACCGTGTCCACCACCTGATTGCGTTCTTCCGCTGTCATAGTAAAGCATGCTCCGGTGCTTCCGGTAAGATAAAATCCATCCGCTCCATGGTCAATCATAAAATCAACCATACGCTCCGTGCACTGCAAATCCAAATTTTCCTCCCGGTCAAAAAAACTGAGCATGGCAGGAATAACGCCCTTTATCTTATTCATTGCAAACTTAGCCATAAATTTCCCTCTCTTCTTTCTTATATAGAGATTTCATCATTCTTTTTTATAAATCTTCACTGATCAGATGGCAACAAACCATGTGTTCTCTACCATTCTTTATAATCATTCTTGGTTTC
>CAUSIX010000310.1:0-2719 GCA_963531555.1 uncultured Oribacterium sp. | reverse complement strand
CCGATGGAGGCTTTACAGAAGCACGGTGCCGATGCGATTCGCTGGTTCTTCTATACGAACTCCGCGCCCTGGCTTCCGAACCGTTTCCATGATGGAGCCGTGGTGGAGGGACAGAGAAAGTTCCTTTCCACCCTTTGGAACAGCTATGCTTTCTTCGTTTTATATGCGAATATTGATGATTTTGATCCGACAAAATACAGCTTGCACTATGAGAGCCTGTCTCCGATGGATAAGTGGCTTCTCAGTAAGTTGAATACTTTGATTGCTACGGTAGACAATAATTTGGCACAGTTTAAGATTCCGGAGGCGGCCAATGCTCTTGAGGAGTTCTGTGATGAGTTGTCCAACTGGTATGTAAGACGTTCCAGAGAGCGTTTCTGGGCAAAGGGCATGGAAGAGGATAAGGTCAACGCCTACATGACGCTCTATGAAACGCTGGTGACTTTCGCAAAGCTTGCGGCACCGCTTGTACCCTTTATTACGGAGTCGATTTACCGTAACCTTGTTTGCTCCGTGGATGCATCGGCACCGAAGTCGGTACATCTCTGTGCCTATCCTGTTTTGAATCCTGCTTACATCATTCAGGATTTGGAAGAAAATATGGATGAGGTGCTTTCCCTTGTAAAGCTCGGAAGAGCAGCGAGGGAAAAGGCGCAGGTTAAGAACCGTCAGCCGCTCTACGTGATGTATATTTCCGGCGGAAAAGCGCCGGAAAAACAGTATGAGAGCATTGTGCGGGAAGAGCTTAATGTAAAGTCCATTGAATTTAAGGAAGACTTATCCGACTTTACCGCCTATATCTTTAAGCCGCAGTTAAAGACGGTAGGACCGAAGTACGGTAAGCATTTACAGGAAATTCGTACTTATCTTTCAGAGCTGGACAGCAAGGCGGGAGTCAAGGCTCTCGAAGAAGGAGCTATCCGCTTTACGACTAAGGACGGTACTGCAGTAGAGCTTTCCAGAGAGGATTTACTGATTGAGTCTACGAAGAAGGACGGTTTCATCACGGAAGAAGACGGAAAGTATACAGTGGTGCTGGATACGAACTTAAGCGAAGAGCTGAAAGAAGAGGGCTTCTTAAGAGAAATCATTTCCAAGGTACAAACCATGAGAAAGGAAGCCGGCTTCGAGGTTATGGATCGTATTCATCTTTCTGCGAAGGGCAACGAAAAACTGATTGCCCTTATGCGGAAATATGAGAAAGAACTTTCCGGAACGGTTCTTGCGGATGCACTTTGTTTTGGAGAATTAAAGGGCTATTCCAGGGATTGGGATATCAATGGAGAAGAGTTAAGCCTTTCCGTAGAAAAGCAGTAAACGCGCTTTACCGGATTATGGATTTTTGTTCATAACGAGTATCGTGCGGAAAACGTGCGATTATGAACAAGTGGCTGAGGCGAAACTGAGACATCTTGTTGCAAGCATGCATAGAAAAAATAGTTCGAAGAGTAGGGGACAATCTAAGGAGGAGAAATGCAAAAGTTTGATAAAGCCATGTTGAAAAAGGAAATTGAAAACAATGCCAGAAAGCTTTTCAGACGAGAACTTACGGAATTAAATGAGAAAGAAGCGTTTCATGCAGTAGCGGCGGCAATCCAAAATCAAATTATTGACGATTGGATTCTTACCACAAAACGTGCGGAAGAGGAAGATCGGAAGAGGGTCTACTATCTTTCCATGGAGTTTTTGATGGGAAGAGCTCTCGGGAACAATATCCTGAATCTTTCCGCACATGAAGAAATCAAGGAAGTGCTTGAGGAGCTCGGCCTGAATTTGTCCGATCTGGAAGACGCCGAGCCGGACTGGGCTCTAGGTAACGGAGGCCTCGGAAGACTGGCGGCATGCTTCTTGGATAGTCTTGCCACTCTTGGATACTGGGCATGCGGTTGCGGTATCCGGTATAAGTACGGCTTCTTTAAGCAGGAAATCGTAGACGGATACCAGAAGGAAGTAGCGGATGACTGGTTAAAGGATGGAAATCCTTTTGAAATCCGTAGAGCGGAGCTTGCCAAGGAAGTGCGATTCGGCGGTTGGGTAGAAACTGTACAGGAGCCGGACGGAAGACTTCGTTTCGTGCATAAGGGCTATCAGTCCGTGGAAGCCATTCCGTATGACACTCCCGTTGTGGGCTACAACAATCATATCGTGGATACTCTTCGCGTATGGGATGCCAAGGCAAAGGAAACATTCAGTCTCGATGAGTTTGATAAGGGAAACTATCAAAAAGCGGTAGAATCCGCCAATATGGCAAGAAATATTGTGGAAGTGCTTTATCCGAACGACAATCATTATGCAGGTAAGGAATTAAGGCTTCGTCAGCAGTATTTCTTTATTTCCGCGTCCGTCCAGACTGCGGTGGATTCCTATGTGAAAAAGCACGACGGTGATGTCAAGCATCTTGCGGATAAGGTTGCATTCCAGTTAAATGACACCCATCCCACTGTAGCGGTTGCGGAGCTTATGCGCGTCCTCATGGACGATTATCATCTGGCATGGGATGAGGCATGGGAGATTACCGTAAATACCTGTGCTTACACGAACCATACCATAATGGCGGAGGCTCTTGAAAAGTGGCCTATCGAACTCTTCTCGAAGCTCCTTCCCCGTATTTATCAAATCGTGGAAGAAATCAATCGTCGTTTTTGCGAAGAAGTCAGAAGAAAATATCCGGATCAGGCAGAGGCTAAAATTGCGAAAATGGCAATCGTCTACGACGGAC
>CAUSIX010000309.1:0-2723 GCA_963531555.1 uncultured Oribacterium sp. | reverse complement strand
AAAAAAAGGCCACGGATATTCTTGCTCTTGATATTTCCGAAATATCCACTTTGGCGGATTATTTTATATTGGCATCCGCTGAGAATGGTAGACAGTTGGATGCTTTAGAGGATGCGGTTGAAGAAGGTATTCGTTTAGAGGTAAATAAAGAAGGGGAGAGCAGTTCCGGTTGGATACTGATGGACTATCGAGATGTTGTGGTGCATCTATTCACAAAGGAACAGAGAGAATTTTATGATTTGGAAAAAATTTGGTCAGACGCAAAAAGAATGGAAATATAAATCCATATTTTTTCGTACAAATGTTTGCAATTTAAATTCTTTATGCTATACTTTATAAGAACAAAGGTTCGTGGGAGAGATATGATCGAAATCATAGAGACGAAGAACTGATTCCGGGAGGATAGCATGGGAAGACCAAAAAAGGTTTATAGTATAGATAATTTAACAAAGAAGCAGGAAGAGATTTACGAATATATTAAGGATTGTGTACAGAAGAGGAATTATCCTCCTTCTGTACGGGATATTTGTGCGAAAGTCGGCTTAAAGTCCACCTCCAGTGTATTCACTTATTTAAATGATTTGGAAAAGCTTGGCTTAATCAGAAAAGACCCCGCACATCCTAGAGCTATCGAGATTCTAAACCGTGAGGGTCTAAGTTTGGAGAGAAAGCAGAACGAGGAACAAAACAACGATTCCGGAACCATTGATTCTTCTATAGATAAAGATTCTTCTATAGAAAAAACGACTTCTGATGAGGACACGGTGTCTACGGAAGCTTACGGGGAAGAGATGGCTGCCCTTCCCATTGTGGGAACAGTTGCTGCAGGAACACCGATTTTTGCCGAAGAGAATATCACCGGGAACATTCCCTTTCCTGTAAATTTACTTCCCAATCAGGAAAGCTTTATCTTAAAGGTTAAGGGAGATTCCATGATTAACATCGGCATTTTTCATGGAGATTATCTGATTGTAGCAAAGCAGAATACCTGCGCCCAGGGTGAAGTGGTTGTTGCTCTGGTGGATGACAGTGCCACAGTAAAGCGTTTTTACAAAGAAAATGGACATATTCGTTTACAAGCTGTGGGATTGATTCGTCTTGGATTATAATGAGTAAAGCCTATGTTGGAAAAATGGTCTGAACCGGGTCTCGGAAAACATCTGGTGGAAAGCCTGGAGCTTAGAGTAGAGGATGAGGAAAGTTTTTTACAGATTCAGAAAGAAGTTTTAGAGCTGGATTCTCTTTTGAAAAAATATGGCATGAAGCTTTCTTTATTCCAAAATAAAGAAGAAAAGTCTATATTAAAATGGGATATTGCCTTGGACAGGTTAAAAAGAGCTGCCGGAAAGAAAAGAGATTACGGTTCTGCAAAGAAAGTTTCGGAAGTATTCCTCTACAGTAAGTTACATAAGAGCGCTGAAGTTGCGGAATATGCCGGTGTACAGCTCAGAACCTATCAAAGGCGAGTCAAGAAATATAAGGAAGAACAGCGCTGGAATGAAGAGAATTCGTCGTTTTTTTAGACAGTTTTATCGCTTTCTCCTTCCTCTTTACGAAGGCGAACGACATTTCGTACGCTTCTACGTCTTTCCTCCTCTAAGGCGGCATAGTGCTTTTTTGTTGTATTTACATCGCTATGCCCGAGTACATCGGCAACAAGATAAATATCTCCGGTCTCCTGATAGAGATTTGTGCCGTAGCTGCTTCGCAGCTTATGCGGCGTAATATGCTTTAAAGGGGTAACCCTGCCGGCATATTTTTTTACCATTTTCTCTACGGAACGAACGGACATACGCTTGTTTTGTATGGATAAGAATAAGGCTTCTTCATGTCCTGAAGCCGGAATTTTCAGCTTTCTTTCCTCTAAATAGGCACGGAGCCCGCTTTCCACCTCGTCCGAAAAGTAAATCGTGACATTCTTACCACCTTTTCTATGAATACGGATTCCGTTGTTGTTAAAGTCTAAATCAGATAAATTTAATCCGACACACTCGGAAACACGTATCCCGGTTCCCAGCATGAGTTGCATCATGGCAAGGTCACGAACATTGTTTTTCTCATGAAATTCGCGCTCTTTTTTGCTTAATTGATTTCCATTTTCCACTTCATCCAAAAACTCCGCAATTTCGCCCTGATCCATACGAATAATCTCCTCTTGAGAGAGTTTGGGAAGGGAGAGTAGAGAAGCTTTGTTGCTGCTGATTAAACCTGCCTTATAAAGATAGTTGTAAAAGCTCTTTAAAGAAGAAATCTTCCGTTTAATACTCTTGTTGTGGTTTAAAATATCGACGGTTTCCATTTCTCCGTCAGCATTTTTCTTCTTTTTGGTTCTGTACTTGAGATATTCCATATATTCCTCAAGTTCCGGTATAGAACAATTTTCCACATCCGAAACGGTAAATTGCTCTATAGAATCATGCAGTTTCAGTTCTTCCATAAGATAGGTAAAAAATACCTTCAAATCATAAGCATAGGCTATCTTTGTGCGAGACGCGGTAATCTGGTCAATTCCGCGAAAAAAAGCATTACAGAAAGCCGGAAGATCCTTTTGTAATTCTCTGAGCTTCAAAGTATTCTTTTTATCCAATTCCTCATGATAGGCTAAAGCCATGGTTCACCTCACATCATTTTTTTAAAATAGCATTGAATATTGTAAGTCCTGATAGTTCTTTTATAGATATTTAAAGTAGCTGTTTATTTGCAATATAAAAGGCACAGCTTAT
>CAUSIX010000308.1:0-2725 GCA_963531555.1 uncultured Oribacterium sp. | reverse complement strand
ATTACCTTGGTCTCTGAACTTTAGAATTTCATTGTGAATAAATTCAATAGAACCAATGTCTACTCCTCTAGTTGGTTGACATGCAATAAGCAATTTAGGATTGTGACTTAGCTCTCTTCCTACAATTATTTTTTGTGCATTTCCACCGGATAAAGAGCTTATATTTCCATTTTTGTCTCCCACACGGACATCATACTCTTGAAGAATCTTATCTCTCCTGGACAGAATTTCTTTTTCTTTGAATACACCAAATTGTGATAAAGCTGCATCATCATGATAGCCCGCAATGCAATTATCCGCTATGCTAAGCTCAGATGATAATCCCTGGGCATATCGATCTTCAGGAATAATGCCCACTCCCAATTTACGCAATTCTTTTGGCCAAAATCCGGTAATGTCTTGTCCCATAAAGCTAATCCGTCCGGATGTTGACTCCATCATACCCGTTAAAACTTTTACCAGTTCAGATTGTCCATTACCTTCTACTCCGGCAATTCCGAGAATTTGTCCTTTTCTTACTTGAAAGGAAATATGTTTTATACAATCTCTTCCGAAAGTATCCTTCGTGGAGAGCTCCGACACTTCATAAATTGGAGTGGATTCTGAAAAAGCCTTTCGATTCTCTTTTCTCTCTAAGGAAACTTCTCTACCAACCATCATTTGTGCCAATTCTTCTTCACAAGTATCCTTCGTGAGACGGTGTCCAATTACCTTCCCCTGCTTAATCACAGTAACACTGTCCGACAATGCCATTACTTCCCGTAACTTATGGGTAATGACAATAATTGTTTTCCCTTGATCTCTTAAGTTTTTTAATTGTAAAATTAAATCATCTACTTCCTGGGGGGTAAGCACCGCAGTTGGCTCATCCAGTATCAAAGTGTCCACATCTCGATAGAGCATTTTTAAGATTTCTACTCTCTGTCTCTCTCCTAGAGAAATATCTCTTACCCTACTATGAGGATCCAGTGTGAAATTATACTGTTCTATCAAGTCCTGAACTATCTGAGCCTCTTTCTTCCTGTCTACCAAAATACCTTTTTTTATTTCTGTGCCTAGCAAAATGTTTTCATACACCGTTAAGCTAGGCACAAGCTTGAAATGCTGATGTATCATTCCGATACCATGGCGAATTGCATCTGAAGGGCTTTTGAGCTTTACATCCTCTCCATTAATAACTATTCTGCCTTCTGTAGGCTCTAAAAGGCCGTATAGCATATTCATAAGAGTAGATTTGCCTGCGCCATTTTCTCCCACAATACACTTAATCTCTTGCTTACAAACAGATAAATCAATGTGGTCATTAGCTACAAAATCTCCAAATCTTTTCGTTAAGCCAATGGTTTCTATGGCTTTCAAAGAACAATTCTCACTCATATTTCAGTCCTTCATCCTTTAAAACTCAATTTTGCACCCTTTAAAAGTCCTACTTAAAGTTAATGTTCGGACAGCTACTTTCATCAAAAGCATCTCCATTTTGCTTATTAGTAACCACAATTTTTCCGCTTTCAATCTGACTTTGTAAATCCTTTAAGCTGTCCTTAATCTCAGTCCATTTCTTTTGAGCCTCATCAGTTTTTTCGATAGCACTCTCAAAAGTTGCAAGGTCAGTAATAGAAGTTGCTCCACTCTTTAAATCATAAACCTGAATCAGATCCATATCTTGCAGCTTCCCATTCTCAATTGCATCCGTAATCGTTTCCACTACTACTTTTGTATTCTTAATGACTGATGTAAGAATATAACCCGGCTGTTGTGCATCTTTATTGGCATCCACATGAATCATTAATTTCTTTTCTTCTTTCGCCTTTGAAGCAACACCATCCCCTACTGCACCGGCAACAGTATAAACAATGTTTGCATTATTAGCATAAAATGTTCCTGCCACTGCACTTCCTCCGGCAGTATCCGCAAATCCCGCATCATACTTAGAAAGGAAATCATATTTAACGCCCAAATCTCCGGCAATTTTTTGAGCTCCCTCGATAAACCCTACACTAAATACAGTGATTCCATCTGAGTCTGTTGCACCAATAAAGCCCAGTGCTCTTCCCTTATCCAATGAATTAAAATTGTAATTACTTCCTAAAAGTACATCCGCATTCTCATTAACCAAAACAGATAGAGCTCCAGCAAGATATGAAGATTCATTCACGTTGTATAGTATTGAAATTACATTCTTATGAATTGCCTCACCTTTATCATTTAAATTTGGTGTTGCATTAAAAATAACAAAAGTAGTTTCAGGATACTGTTCTGCTATTGGCTTAGCTCCTGCCTCTCCCTTAATCAAAGCATCAAAGTCATAGGCCATAGAAAAAATCAAATTATATCCATCCTCTGCCAATGTTCCTAAAGTATTTCCTATACTCTCAGTGGGCTCCACTACCTTGTAGGAAACACCGTATTTTTCTGCGCAATTTTTTGCCCCTTCAATAGCAGACTGATTATAGCCGTTATCATTTTGGCCTGAAGCATCGCAAACGATGGCGATTTTCACGTCCGACTTTGCAGCCTTTCCTTCTCCGCTTTCCTCCACTTTCTTTCCCCCGCACGCTGCAAGAATCAACATGCAGAGCAAGAGAACATACGCAACAATTGAGTTTCTTTTCATATTTTTCCTCCTTTGTATAGTTATGTTTAAGACCCTTTTACTTGGTCTATATAAAACTTATAATGATCTGTTCGATAGTAGCATCTAAAATTCTCTATGGGACTTTCTCTT
>CAUSIX010000307.1:0-2732 GCA_963531555.1 uncultured Oribacterium sp. | reverse complement strand
CGTATCCGTTCGGAAGTCTTGTGATGAAATCGTCTGCCCCTGCAAGGCGAGCCGCCGAAATACACTCTTCGTCAGAGGCATCGAGCTTTCCATAACGAATATTTTCCATTACGGTACCGGTAAACAGTACGGTATCCTGCAGGATAATCCCGAGAGAGCGGCGAAGATCTCCTAAGCAAATATCATAGACATCGAAACCGTCATAAATAATCTCTCCCTTTTGAATGCTGTAAAAGCGATTCAAAAGATTAGTGATTGTGGTTTTTCCCGCACCGGTTGCGCCCACAAAGGCCACCTTCTCACCGGGATGCGCAAAAACATTGATTCCCTTTAAAATCATGCGCTTTCCGTCATAGGAGAAATCGACGTCCCGAAGCTCCACATCTCCCAAAAGACGCTTCAGAACGATTGTTCCGTCCTCCTTTACATCCTTCCATGCCCACATTTCCGTGCGATCTGCTGTTTCCACAAGTTCTCCGTCCATGTCCTTTACGCTTACCAGACGAATATGACCGCTATCCTCTTCCTTCATCTCATCCATTAAGGCAAAGACTCTCTTTGCTCCGGCAATGCCCATCACTACAGCATTCACTTCCGACGAAATCTGCCCCACCATACTGGCAAACTGTCTCGTCATATTGAGGAAGGGAATGACAATGGAAATGCTTAATGCCAAACCGGATATAGAAAGATTCGGTACCTTATAGGTTAAAAGAACACCTCCCAGAATCGCCACCAAGACATAAAGAATATTGCCGATATTTCCTAAAATCGGCATAATGACACTGGAATAGCGGTTTGCGGAATTGGAAACAGAGAAAAGCTCGTCATTATAGCGATCAAAATCGGCTATCGCTTCCGCCTCGTGATTGAAGACCTTCACTACCTTTTGTCCGTTCATCATTTCCTGGATGAAGCCCTCGGACTTCGCAAGTTCTTCCTGCTGACGAACAAAGAAGTGACCGGACTTTCCGCCGATATCCTTTACAACTCGAATCATCAGGATAGAGCCCAAAATAACGAGGAGGCTCAGCCAAAGAGAGTAATATAACATCAGAAAAACAACCGTCACCATAGTAATAAAGGAAGACAGTGCTTGCGGAATACAAATCGAAATAAACTGCCGCATGGAGTCAATATCATTTGTGTAATGACTCATGATATCTCCGGTCTTATTTCTGTCAAAAAACGAAATCGGAAGGTCCTGCATGCCGTCAAACATCTTTTGTCTGTATTTTTTTAAGGAACCTTGTGTGATTGTCGCCAGATTCCAGTTATAGATAAAAGCAGCCAGTAAAGAAATACCGTATAAAATTGCGAGAATGGTAATTTGATGAAAAATCGGCTCGGAAACGGACTTCCATTCCCCGCTTTTATAAGCCCTTTCCACGAGGCTGATGATTTTCTGCTGAAACAGGGACGGAATCGCCGAAACTACGGCATTGACTACAATCAAAACTAGTGTAAGAGGCAAAAAGACCGGATAAAAGCTAAAAAGTGTTTTTAGAATTCGTTTCAAAGTCGGAAAAAAGTCTTTATCGATTCCTTTCTTTTTATTCTCCATCTTTTTCCTCCTTTCTGTTCTGTGACTCATAGGTTTCCCTATACTCTTTCGAGCTTTCCATTAGCTTCTCGTGATTTCCCTGCGCAATAACGCGCCCCTTATCCATGACCAAAATGAGGTCGGAATCCTGCACGGAAGCAATTCGCTGTGCAATAATAATTTTCGTGGTATCGGGAATGAATTCCTTAAAGCCCTTTCGAATCAAGGCGTCGGTCTTTGTGTCCACCGCGGAAGTCGAATCGTCTAAAATCAGGACCTTCGGTTTTTTCAAGAGCGCTCTTGCAATACAAAGTCTCTGCTTCTGTCCGCCGGAAAAATTACTCCCTCCCTGCTCCACATGACTTTCATATCGGTCCTTCATATTTTCAATAAACTCGGCAGCCTGAGCAAGCTTGCAGGCATGCTCAATTTCTTCCTGCGTGGCATTTTTATTTCCCCAGCGCAGATTCTCCGCTATCGTTCCGGAAAAGAGGATGTTCTTCTGTAAAACCACGGCTACCTGATCACGAAGTACGGTTAAATCATAGTTCCGTACATCCACTCCTCCAACCAGAACCTCTCCTTCCGTTACATCATAAAGACGGGAAATAAGCTGGGTTAGAGATGACTTCGCAGAACCGGTTCCACCGATGATGCCTACCGTCGCACCGGACGGAATGTGCACTTCTACATCGGAAAGCACATTTTTCTTGGCATCTTTCGAATATTTAAAGGAAACATGATGAAAATCAATGGATCCGCTTAGGACTTCCATGACCGGATTTTCCGGATTTTGTAAGTCGCTTTCTTCCGTAAGAACCTCTACGATTCTTCGAGTGGACTCAATGGAAATGGAAACCATAACGAAAACCATGGCCACCAGCATCAGGCTCGATAAAATCAGGAAGCTATAGGTAAGTAAGGCGGAAAGCTGTCCGACATCCAGACTTAAGCCCTGTGTAATTACAACGAGGTAAGAACCGAAGCTCAAGATAAAAAGAACCCCAATATAAAGGCAGAACTGCATTAGAGGATTCGTAATCGAAACAAGCTTCTCCGCCCGAATAAACTCATTTGCAAGCTTTTCCGCCCTATCGTTAAACTTCTTCTTCTCGTACTCTTCTCTCACAAAGGCCTTTACAACGCGCATGCCCTGCACATTTTCTTCGATGGAATCGTTCAAGGCGTC
>CAUSIX010000306.1:0-2752 GCA_963531555.1 uncultured Oribacterium sp. | reverse complement strand
GGGAGAAGGAAAAGTGATGTAGGAGTTCTCCCGGAAGGAATTGGTGCGCACGGAAGCGCATGCTTCATCCTTTCCTTCGGCAGGTCTTCGGGCTACTTTTGAGCCAAGAGGCTATACGGTTTGGGACTGTACCAGTCCCGCTTTTTTAAGAAGAGAAGGGGAGACTGTCACACTCTGTATTCCTACCGCATTTTGTTCCTATACAGGAGAAGCACTGGATAAAAAAACACCTTTACTACGTTCCATGGAAGCAATTAATCGGGAGGCACTTCGCATTTTGCGTCTTTTCGGTAATAAGAACAGCCGCTTTGTTAAGCCGTGCGTGGGGGCGGAACAGGAGTATTTCCTAATCGATCGTGAAAAATATCTGAAAAGAAAGGATTTGGTTTATACCGGAAGAACTCTTTTCGGCAGTATGCCGGCGAAGGGACAGGAGCTGGACGACCACTACTACGGGATTATCCGTAAGAGAATTGCCGAGTTTATGCGGGATCTCGATGAGGAGCTTTGGAGTCTAGGGGTACCGGTGAAGACGGAGCACAATGAGGTGGCACCGTCTCAGCATGAGCTTGCCGTAGTGTATGAAGAGGCAAATATTTCCCTTGACCATAATCAACTGGTTATGGAAAGCTTGAAGAAGGTGGCTTCTCGGCATGGCCTTGAGTGCCTGCTTCATGAAAAACCGTTTTCCGGTGTGAACGGTTCCGGGAAGCATAATAACTGGTCGCTTAGTACGGATGACGGCATTAACCTTATGAATCCGGGAGAAAGCCCGCATGAAAACATACAGTTTCTCTTGGTACTCGCCTGCGTACTGGCTGCTGTGGACACGCACAGTGAGCTTCTTCGCATGTCTGCGGCAAATGTCGGAAACGATCACAGACTGGGGGCGGATGAGGCACCTCCCGCGATTATTTCCTGCTTTATCGGAAGCCAGTTACAGGGAGTGGTGGAGCAGCTTATCGGGACAGGATATGCTACGAAGTCCGATAAAAGAAAAAGCCTGACTATGGGAGTGAGTGCACTTCCCAATGTCCTTCAGGATGATACGGACAGAAACAGAACTTCTCCCTTTGCTTTTACCGGAAACAAGTTTGAGTTTCGTATGCTGGGTTCCTCCGATTCCATTGCCAGTGCCAATATTATCCTAAATACGATTACAGCCGAACAGTTTCAGAAGGCGGCGGATTTCCTCGAAAAGCAGGAGGATTTTCAGCTTGCCGTCCATGACTATATAAAAGAACTTCTCCGTAAGCATAAGAGAATCATTTTTAATGGAAACGGTTATGCTAAGGAGTGGATAGAAGAGGCGGAAAGGAGAGGACTCCCCAATCTTTCCTCCATGGTACAGGCTATTTCCGCATTGACGAAGAAGGAGGCGATAGCGCTTTTCTCCAAGTTCTCCATATATACCGAGTCCGAGCTTTTAAGTAGAGAACTGGTAGAGTATGAGCACTATGCCAAGGTGATTCATATTGAAGCGAGAGCCATGGTAAATATCAGCGGAAAGCAGATTATTCCGGCGGCGATTCAGTATGTGGAGAGACTCGCATCTGCTGTAAAACTTGTGCGTGAGGTTTCGAAGACGGCATCGACCTATGCGGAGGAAAGGCTTCTACAGGAAGCCTCCGACCTTTTAGAGGAGATTGATAAGAGGAGAGCGGAGCTTTTAGAAAAACTTGAAAATGCGGGAGAAGCTGAGTCGGAAAAAGAAAAAGCCTTTTATGCCTATGAGACCGTTGTTCCTGCTATGCAGGCTCTCAGAAAGCCTTGTGACAGCTTGGAAACCATTATGGATAAGAGCCTGTGGCCTTTCCCGAGTTATGGAGATCTTTTGTACGAGGTGTCGGAGATTTAGCTCTTGCAAGTTAAGCCGCTCTTTAAAAAATAGGATTTTCATTCTTAACGAGTATTGCTCATAAAACGGGCGATACTCGTTTTATAAAATACAAAATAGTACAGGAAAATTTTCTTTTTTCTATTATTATTGTTCATTAAAGTGCGATATACTTATTGTGTGAACATGAAGAAGAGGAAACAGACGGATGAGGAGTTGTAGATAGAAGAAGAGGAGAAAAATGAATTCCTGTGCTATTTTATTGCGAAATATGATGGAATACCCGGATTTTAGCCAAAGACAGTTGGCAGAGAAAACAGGGATGTCTCTCGGAAAAGTGAATCGTTGCCTGAAAGATTGGGAAGAACAAGGTTATTTGGAAAAAACGGAAGAATCGGCCATCAAAAGCCGATCCGACAGGCAGCCTCGTTGTGAAATAAAGAGTCATTCCGAGCAGCGAAGCCATAAAGAAAAGTCTTATACCCTTACGAAAAAGGGAAGAGCTTTTTTAGAAGGACATAAGGTAGATGCGGCGCTTATCCTGGCGGCAGGCTTCGGCTCCCGTTTTGTGCCCCTGACTTACGAATGCCCGAAGGGACTCCTAAAAGTCTTCGGGGAAAGAATGGTAGAGAGGCAGATTAAGCAGCTCCATGAGGTAGGAATCTACGATATTACGATTGTTGTGGGGTATCTGAAGGAAAAGTTCGACTACTTAATCGATGCCTACGGAGTAAAGCTTTTGTATAATCCGGAGTATTCCGTAAAGAATACGCTCGGGACGCTTTATCATGCAAGAAAAGCCATGGAGGGAAAGAACTTTTATATTCTTTCTTCCGATAACTGGATGCGGGAAAATATGTACCATAGCGTGGAACCCCTTTCCTGGTATGCGGCGAGCTTTATGGAGGGAGAGAC
>CAUSIX010000305.1:0-2753 GCA_963531555.1 uncultured Oribacterium sp. | reverse complement strand
CTTCCTCTTTCCTCATCCGTCTGTTCTTTCATCTTATCCACCCGTTCGGAAAGACTTTGATAGTCGGTACTCAACTTTCGGGATAGCTTGAAAAGCAGCTTTTCTTTTTTCTGCGTGTCCAGAAAAGCGAGCTCTCCGGAAAGCAGGAAAACCCTTGTTCCGCCCCGGTGTCTCTCAAAGGATAGAAGCTTAAAGAGCCCGATTTCTCCTGTCCTCTTCACATGCGTTCCACAGCAAGCACAGCTGTCCACTCCCGGGATACTGACTACGCGAATCGCACCGGAAAGAGCCTTCTTTTGGCGGAATTCCGGTTTATCTTCTTGCTCTTTAGTAAACTCTGCTTGCTCTTTTGCAAGTTCTTCCCCTTTAGATTCTTTGTCTATATATTGCTCTTTATTATTATGTTCTTTATTATTCTGCTCTTTACTATTATGTTTTTCTATGTACCGTTCTTCTATATACTGCTCTTCTATCGGGAGATTTTTTCGAATCACCGCATTTACGGCAGATGCCAATTCGGAAATCTCCTCTTCCGAAAGCTCCCCGTTAAAGTCCACGGTGACATGCGGATTTTCCGCGGTGAGTTCCATGTGAAAGCCGACATTGCTGTAGCCGAAGCGACTGCTGATCAGCCCCGCAAAAATATGCTCTCCGCTATGGTTTTCGGACTGCCTCCTTCTATAAGCATAATCTACCTTGCAAAGCACCTCCGTTCCTTCCGGAATCTCTCTTGCAAGAAGATGCACGATATACTCGTCCTCCACATTTTCTGCAAAGAGAAGCTCTGCGCCGTCTATCGTCCCCTTGTCCGGTGCCTGGCCTCCTCCCTCCGGATAAAAGGGCTCTTCGGAAAGCCGCAGAAGAAAAAGAGCAGGAAAGCTCTTCCCCACTCTCTTCTCCCATGCTGCCTTTTCTTTTCCTTCCAAAACTTGGCAGGACAGAACCTTTGCCTTATAGCTCTCTTTTTCCTCTTGATAATACAAAGCATTTTTAAACATTAGTAAACCTATTCCAGTCTTCCGCTTTCTTCCGTCATTTTTCGAATCTTTTCCGCCACGCTCTTGGAGAAGTCTTCCTTTGTAAAGCGATAGCTCCAGTTATTGCCAAGTCGCGATGGCGTATTAATCCGTGCTTCTTTTCCCTTATGCAAATAGTCCTGCATGGGAATCATCGCCGTATTGGAAACCGAGTCCAAGGTCATTTTGATAAAGAAGTCAACATAATCCATCTTAAGAAGCTCTTCTACGGTTCTACCGCTATAGTCTGCCGCCATTTCCCGGTCTTCCGGAAGGATTTCCAAAAACCAGTCCTTTAAAACCTGATTGTCATGGGTTCCCGTGTAGCAAACCGTGTTCTTGGTCCAGGTATTCGGACGGTAATCTCCGCTCTCCCTCGAGTCAAAGGCAAATTCCAGAAGCTTCATCCCCGGGAAGCCACTGTCTTTAACGAGCTTCTTCACGGACTCCGTGACATAGCCTAAGTCCTCCGCGATAACCTCTTTCTTTCCAAGAGCCTGCTCCATGGCATGGAAAAGCTTCATGCCCGGTCCCGCTTCCCAGTGTCCTCGCTTCGCATTTTCATCTCCGTTGGGAATAGAAAAATACTCATCAAAGCCCCGGAAATGGTCAACACGCACAATATCATAAAGGGAGAAGCAATGCTTCATTCTGGATATCCACCAGCTGTATCCTTCTTCCTCGTGCTTTTCCCAAGCGTAGAGCGGATTTCCCCAAAGCTGTCCATTTTCCGCAAAGGCATCGGGAGGGCAACCGGCAACTGCGGAGGGCTCTCCGGTTTCTGTAAGCTGAAAAAGTGCAGGATGATCCAGCACATCGGAGGAATCCAGTGAAACATAGATCGGGATATCTCCTATAATCTGAATCCCCAAGTTATTCGCATAGTCCTTTAGGCTCTTCCACTGTTTGATAAAAAAATACTGGCAAACCTTATGAAAGTCGGCGGAATACGGCATCTTTTTTTCCATAAAAGCAGCATAACTCGGAAGCCAATGCGCATTTTCGGAAAGAAAAGTCAAATATGCCTCTTTCTCCGCCTTGAACGAAAAACACTCCGCATCGGTTTTTGCGAACGGTTTAAGCTCCGTTTCCCCCTCCATTTCCGCTTCCGCTTTATCTTTCCTTTCGGATTCCGTTTCCGCTTCCAGTCTTGCCAAAAAGCGCTTTACCGCTTTATCCAGTACCGGAAAACGAAGCTTGTAGAGCTTTCCGTAATCTACGCGCTCTTCCGAGTCGGAAAAAGAAATGTCGGAAAGCTCTTCCTTTAGAAGCAGCCCCTCTTCCACTAAGGTACTGAGGTCAATAAAATAAGGATTTCCCGCAAAGGTCGAAAAGCTCTGGTAAGGAGAATCTCCGTAGCCTGTCGGCCCCATAGGGAGAATCTGCCAATAGCTTTGCCCCGCCTCCTTCAAAAAACGAACAAACTCTCTTGCTTCCTTTGAAAAACTTCCTATTCCGTATTTTCCCGGTAAGGAGAACAGAGGCATCAAAATCCCTGCCCTTCTCCGTTCTAAAAGAAAACTACTCATATCCTTTTCCTCACATAAAAAAATCCACTTCCAAAACTACGGTTTCAGAAGTGGATTTAAGCGAATACGATTTCAGCATTTCCATAGCCTTTTCCGCTATGAATACCTTTCCTCTAAAAGCATAGTTTATTCAAATTCATCGTTCTTCGCAATTGTATCACAATAAATGCAACGATACTGCCTCTTTTTTCCCTCAATCTTCTTAAAT
>CAUSIX010000304.1:0-2766 GCA_963531555.1 uncultured Oribacterium sp. | reverse complement strand
TTTTCAAATCATGCAATATCTTTGTATTTTTCTCTATGGCTTCCTCCGATTTGAAAAGGGTCAGATGCGCTTTACTTTAGAGAATATGGGGGAGCTCTTTTCCTACAATCTTTCCACTCTCTTTTTAACTCTCTTCTTGTCTATTGTGACCGGTTTCGTTGGCAGCTTATTTGCCTTTGTGCTCTCCTATATTGTAGAAAGAAAGCTTCCTATCGGAAGAAAAATTCCGGATTTTATTCTTTCCCTGCCTTATCTTTTACCCGGAACCTGTTTCGGTCTTGCCTATATTTTGGCCTTTAATAAGCCGCCTTTAAGACTCACCGGTACGGTTTGGATTATTCTTTTTTGTATGATTTTCCGTCAGATTCCGCTTGGCAGCCGCATGGCGAGTACAGCACTGAGTAATTTACCGAAGGACCTGGAGATGGCGGGGAGAGACCTTGGAGGAAATCCTTTTCAAGTTTTTACGGAAATCCTCTTTCCCATGCTCTTTCCGAGCTTCCTTTCCTCTGTTTATAACCAGTTTACACAAAGCTTAACCACTATGGGGGCGGTTATCTTTTTGATTAGCGCAAAGTATAAGGTGCTGGTTTATACTTTATTTGACGCTGTAAACCGTGGAAATTACAATGTAGCGTCCTTGATTTCCGGAATTATGATTCTTCTTTCTTTGGCGTTTTATCTTTTTTTGGAGGGAAGTAGAGTACTATATCGGAAAAAATTGTTTGAGGAGTTATAAAATGGAAGAGAAATGGATTGCCAAGCTGGAAAATATTTCCCTACGCTATGATAAAAAAGAGCCTAATATTTTGGAGGATTTCACCCTTGGGATTAAGGAGTCGGAAATCTTTTGTCTTCTTGGAGAATCGGGCTGTGGAAAAACCACTTGCCTGCAGGTATTCGGCGGTTTTTTACGTCCGGATAAAGGAAGAGTGCTGATTCAAGGAGAGGAATATACCGATTTGCCTCCGGAAAAACGACCTGTGGCAACGGTGTTTCAGTCTTATGCCCTTTTTCCGCACATGTCTGTTCTTGCCAATGTTTCCTACGGACTAAAGCAAAAGGGAGTAAGACGGGTAGAGAGAGAAGAGCTTGCCGGAAAGTATCTGGATATGGTCGGGCTTTCCGCCTTTCGGAAAAGAGCGGTAACGGAACTTAGCGGGGGACAACAGCAAAGAGTAGCTCTTGCCAGGTCGCTTGCGATTGAACCTAAGCTCCTACTTCTGGATGAGCCTCTCAGCAATCTGGATGCGGGCTTGCGACTTCGCATCCGGGATGAATTAAAAAGACTGCAAAAAAGTCTGGGACTTTCCATGCTCTTTGTTACTCATGATCAGGAGGAGGCCATGGGGCTTTCCAATCGCATCGGGATTATGGAAAAGGGGAAAATACTGCAAATCGGAAGCGGGGAGGAGCTTTATCGAAGACCGGTAAACGACTATGTCCGCGACTTTTTCGGAGAAAGTGCAAGGATTATCGTGAACGGGAATAGCTATGCCTTAAGACCGGAAGAATGGGGAATGGAAAATGAAAAGGGAAGAGTGGAGTCTCTATCCGGCTTACGAGGGAAAGAGGAAGCACGAATTGTTCTCAAGGGAGAAGTGGTTTCTGCCCAATTTCTTGCTATAATGAAGCAGTATATAGTGAAATGGGAGGGGCAGGAAATTAAGGTGAAGCTTTCCTCTTTGGCACCATTCTCCGAGGGAGAGAAGGTTGATTTGTTTTTCTATCGAATGGAGAGCTAATTTATTTTTCTATTGAACGGAGAGCTAAATTGTTTTTTTTATCAAAATGGAACTCTATTTACTTTTTATCAAAATGGAACTCTATTTACTTTTTATCAAAATGGAACTCTATCTACTTTTTTTAAAACTGAGCGGTCATGCTCTTTATCGGAAAACGGAGGCGTAAATGATTTATCTGGATAATGCCGCAACGAGTCAAAAGAAGCCGCAGGCAGTCTATGATGCGGTGCTCTATGCCATGGGAAATATGGGAAATGCCGGTCGCTCTTCTTACGGCGCATCGCATAGCTCCTCAAAGACCGTATTTGAGACAAGAACTCTGCTTACTGCGTTTTTTCATGGAAATAAGGCTTCGAATTGCATTTTCACAAAAAACTCTACGGAAAGCTTAAATATAGCAATTCAGGGGAGCTTAGCGGCGGGCGACCATGTTATCACAACGGTAATGGAACATAATTCCGTCCTTCGCCCTCTTTATGCCATGGAAAAAAGAGGGGTTGAGCTTTCTTACCTTTCTTACAGCGAAGAAAGAGGCTTGCATTATGAAGAGCTGGATACTTTGCTACAAAAGAATACCAAGGCCTTGATTTGTACACATGCGTCCAATCTGACCGGAGATATGGTGGATTTAGAGAAAATGGGAGCGTTTGCAAAGAAGCATGGACTTCTTTTTATTGTAGATGCTTCTCAGACTGCAGGAGTGTATGAAATAGACTGCGAAAAGTGGGGAATTTCCGTACTCTGCTTTACGGGGCATAAGTCTTTACTCGGACCGCAGGGAACGGGGGGGATGATTATCGCGGAAGATGTTACTCTCGATCCGCTTTCCTATGGGGGAACCGGGGTGGAAACGTATAATCACGATATGCCTAAGGAAAATCCGAACCATCTGGAAGCGGGAACCTTAAATGCGCACGGTATTGCGGGACTTCACGCCGGAGTGGAATACATTAAAGAATACGGTATGGAGAAGATTCGGGAGCAGGAGCTTTTTCTTATGCGGAAAATGTATGATGCTGTG
>CAUSIX010000303.1:0-2778 GCA_963531555.1 uncultured Oribacterium sp. | reverse complement strand
CATTCCGGGAGGTGCGGACGAAAGCTATGGAATTGATGTAGCAAAGCTTGCAGGCGTGCCGGAGGGCGTGCTAAGTCGCGCGAGAGAGATTTCCGCTTTTTTATCGGACAATGATTTTATGCAGGAAAATAAAAATATCGTCGCTAAAGAGGGCGGTTTAGAAACAGACGATAACTTGGAAAGTCAAGAAAAGCAGACGAAGAACGGTGCTTTTGAGAAAGACGAATCAAAGAACGGAGAATCAAAGAAAGGTGCCTCCGGGGCAAAGCTTCTGAAGAGCTTAAATGAATTGGAAGACAGAGCTGCCCTTACCGAGGGGGAAGAGGAGGTTCTTCGGAAGCTTCGGAGTATCATTCCGGAGAAAATCAGTCCCTTTGAGGCCTGCAGTCTTTTGTTTGAACTAAAGGAGCTTTTACAGTGAAAATTCATGTACTGGGAACGGATACGGTAAATCAAATAGCAGCGGGAGAAGTGATTGAGCGCCCGAGCAGTATGGTGAAAGAGCTTGTGGAAAATGCCATTGATGCTCATGCTACGCAGATTACTGTAGAAATAAGAGGAGGCGGAATAGAATATCTTCGTGTCAGTGATAACGGAGACGGAATCGGAGAGGATGATATCGTAAATGCCTTTCTTCCTCATGCGACGAGTAAGATTCGAAACCTTTCCGACCTCGACAGTATCTTAAGCTTCGGCTTCCGCGGAGAGGCGCTGTCCTCGATTGCCGCCGTTTCCGATGTGGAGCTGATTACGAAGACGAAAGAAGATTTCTTTGCCCATAGAATACAAATTCACGGTGGAGAAAGGGGAGAGGTCGAGGAAGTTGCGGGAGTGGACGGCTCCAGCTTTATTATTCGAAACCTCTTTTTTAATGTGCCGGCAAGAAAGAAATTTTTATACAGTGAGAGTACGGAGAGCAATCGGGTGGAGGATATGGTGGAGAAGCTGGCCTTAGCGAACCACCGTGTTTCCTTCCACTTTATTCGAGACGGAAAGACCCGCTTTCAGTCCATTGGTTCCCCTCGTATTGAGGATGTGGTTTACAGCATTTACGGGAAAGAGCAGAGCAAGGAAAGTCTTCCTTTAGAAGGGGCGTATTATCCCTCCAAAATCACCGGGATGCCGACTGTGCATATTCGGGGAATTCTCGGAAGACCGAGTATTACGAGAGCAAATCGACAGTATGAACTCTTTTTTGTCAATGGGCGTTTTGTGCATGACGGTCTATTAAGCCGTGCCCTGGAAGATGCCTATAAACCTTTTTTAATGCAACATAAGTTTCCTTTTGCCATTCTTTTTCTGGATTTGACGCCGAATTTAGTAGATGTGAATGTTCATCCGCAGAAACTCGAGGTACGCTTTCAGAATCGTGACAGCATCTATCAGGCTGTCTTTAACTCAGTGAATAAAACGCTTTCCGAAGCGAATCTCATCGATGAGAACCCGCTCTCTGTCTTCTTAAAAGAAGAGAAAAAGAAGGCGGAATTTCAGCCGGAGCTTCTTCTTCGGAAGGAGTCGGAGGAAAGAGCTTTTAGAGCACCGGAGTTTAGTGCTCTAAAAGAAGAGCATACCGAGCCGGAAAGGAAGGATATCGCTTATCCTGAAACGGTTTTTCGCCAAACTGAGGAAAAACAGGGGACAGGTTTCTCAGAGAAACCTTCACAGCCTGTACGATATGAAGAATTCGATCTGACAAAAGGGCTAAAATCCGTTCAGGAGGGAAGCCATGCTCAAGAAAAGAACAGTTTTGCATCAGAGAAAACTTTTACTTTGAAAGAAGATGTCGTTTCTTCACAATTGTTAGGAGTAGACAAAGTCTTCGATACAGCTTTTCAGGAAAAGAAAAATGATGATACACCGATTCCTGAGAGGGAACATTTGCGTAGCGAAGCCAAAGAAATGAAGGAAGGGCAGGAAAGCCTGTTTACCGCTCCCTTCCTTTCGGAAGAGGCAAGAATTTCCCATAGAATTATTGGGGAGGTTTTTCAGACTTATTGGTTAATTGAGTATGGAAACAGCCTCTACATCATGGATCAGCATGCCGCTCACGAGAAAATCAATTTTGAGCGTATGATGAAACGAAAAAAAGAAAAGGAAGTTTTCAGTCAAAATATTATTCCGCTCTCGATTCATCTTTCTACCGGAGAAAGAGAGGTTTTGGAGGAATATAAGAAAGAATTTCTGGAGATGGGCTATCTTTGGGAGGAAGAGTCAAACGGGATTTCTCTTACGGCGATTCCTGTGGACTTTCCGACCGTGAGACAGGAGGAGGTCTTACTGGAAATTTTAGACGGCTTAATGGAGGATTCCGCTATCTTAGAGGGAGAAAGTATATACAACAAGATTGCCTCCATGTCCTGTAAAGCGGCTGTAAAGGGAAATCAAAAAATCTCCGTAGCGGAATGTGATACCATTTTGCAAGAACTTTTGCAGCTGGATAACCCCTTTGCCTGCCCGCATGGAAGACCCACCATTGTTGCTTTTAAGAAGCAGGATTTGGAAAAGATGTTTAAGAGAATTGTGTAAAGATAGGAAAAGTGGAAGGCTATGAATCGGTATCAACAAGATAAACCGCTATTGATTCTTGCGGGACCCACTGCCGTGGGAAAAAGCGATATTTCCGTTAAAGTGGCTAAGGCCTTAGGCGGAGAATGTATTTCCGCGGATTCCATACAGGTGTACAAGGGGCTTACTATCGGATCGGGAAAGATCACGGAAGAGGAAATGGAGGGGGTTCCCCACCATCTTTTGGATATCCTGAATCCGGAGGAAGACTAT
>CAUSIX010000302.1:0-2792 GCA_963531555.1 uncultured Oribacterium sp. | reverse complement strand
GGGCTCTCCCGCACCGGGACCGATATCCACAATCATATCCGCTTCCCGCAGGGTAGCCTCATCCTGCTCTACGACACTGACGGAGTTTCCGCGGTCTCGAAGTCGTTTTAAGGTTGCAATCAGCTTATCGTTGTCCCTTTGGTGAAGGCCAATGCTCGGCTCATCCAGAATATAGGCAACCCCCACAAGACCGGATCCGATCTGGGTGGCCAGACGAATTCTCTGTGACTCCCCTCCGGAGAGCGTTCCTGCGGAACGGGCAAGGCTTAAGTAATTTAAGCCGACATCCAGCATAAACCTGGATCGCGCCTTAATTTCCCGAAGGATCTGCTCCGCAATTTTTGCCTCCATGGGCTTTAGCTTTACAGAGCTTATCCAGTCAAAGAACTCATCCATGGAAAGCATGGTCGCTTCATGAATATTTTTCTCTCCGACAGTCACCCCTAAGGACGAGGGCTTCAGTCTCGCTCCGTGGCAGCTCGGACAGGGAGTAATGCGCATAAACTGCTCATACTCTATCTTCATTTTCTCGGAAAAACACTCCTTATAACGGCGTTCGATATTGGCAAGTAAGCCCTCAAATGCCACCTGATGCACTGCACCCTTACCATACTGCGACTGATAATGTACCGTGACTCTCTCCCCGTTTGTTCCGTTAATGATTAGATTTTTCACCTTTTCCGAAAGCTCCTGAAAAGGTGTATCCAATGAGAAACCGTACTTCTCACTCATGGCCACAAGCATGGCATGGGTAAAGCTTCCCTCATCTTTCGAGTTCATCCAGCCCAGTACGGAGATTGCACCCTCATTTAAGGAGAGGCTCTCATCCGGAATCATCAGTTTCACGTCAAATTCCATCTTATAGCCAATGCCGAAGCAGGTCGGACAGGCTCCGAAAGGGTTGTTGAAGGAGAAGCTTCTCGGCTCTATTTCTTCAATACTGGTGCCGTCAAAGGGACAGGCAAAATTCGTGGAGAGCTGAAGCTCTTCTCCGTTTAAAAAGTCTACAAGAAGGAGACCGTTGCTAAGGGAGAGCACCTGCTCAATCGAGTCCGTCAGCCTTTTCTCAATTCCCTTACGCACCACCAGACGATCCACCAGGACTTCAATCGTATGCTTTATATTTTTCTCTAAAGAAATCTCCTCTTCCAGCTCATAGAGATTCCCGTCAATCCGTACACGAACATAGCCGGAACGGCGTAGACTCTGCAGGAGCTTTTCATGCATACCCTTTTTCCCCCGTACAACAGGAGCAAAAAGCTGCATCTTCGTCCCCTCCTCCTTCTTCATGAGGAGATCCACCATCTCATCCACGGTCTGCTTCTTAATCTCCCGTCCGCACACGGGGCAGTGGGGCACACCCACCCTCGCATAGAGAAGACGCATATAGTCGTAGATTTCCGTGACGGTTCCCACCGTGGAACGCGGATTTCGGTTCGTCGATTTCTGGTCAATGGAAATCGCGGGAGAAAGTCCCTCTATGAGCTCCACATCCGGCTTTTCCATCTGTCCGAGGAACTGTCTTGCATAAGAAGAGAGCGACTCCATATAACGCCTCTGACCCTCCGCATAAATCGTATCGAAGGCAAGAGAGGACTTTCCGGAGCCCGAAAGTCCGGTAAGCACCACCAAGGAATCTCTCGGAATATCCAGATTGATATGCTTTAAATTGTGCTCATTGGCACCTCGAATTTTGATCCACTTCTTTTCCAAAATCTGCCCTTTTTCCAAAGTTTTCCCCTTTTCTATCTCTATTCTAATTTTTTACCTTCTATCTGTTGCTGCTTTTGCCTATCTCTACATCCTGCCTGTATCTGTTTTCTGCTTTTTCCTCTTACTGTCTTCTTCCGCCTTCTTCTTTCTCTTTTCACAAATGTCAGGATACAGAAAAAAAGCTGTAAAACGAAGCGAAAAACATTTATTCGCAAGAACGTTTGTTCTTTTATAAATTAGCACCGAACTACTCTTCTTGCAAGCTATCCCCTGAATTCTCTGAAAAATTTCCCCAAACGTTTCGCCACTACAGAAGCCAAAACTCCCATTACAATTCCTGCTGCCATTCCGGCAAGTAAAAGCAGGGGCAGATAAGCAAAAAGAACGGGGTTGCGAAGAAGAAGGGCAGCCATCAGGATTTGTCCTACATTATGGAAAATACCGCCTAAAAGGCTTACGGAAATGAAGGATAACTTGAAGCATTGTTTCGCAAGAATCATCACAAAAAAACTCAGGAAAAATCCCGCAATGGAATAACTCAAGGTCATCAGGTTTCCGAAGAGCATGGATAAGAGGAGCACGCGAAGAAAACTGATAATTCCCGTCGGCAGTATGCCCAGCGAAAAGAGACCGATGATATTGACAATATTGGCAAGACCCAGCTTGATTCCCGGAATCGGAAAAGGTGTGGGAATCATCGATTCCAGATAACCCAGAATTAGGGAAAGCGCGAGAAGCATCGCATAAGACGTCATTTTTCTAGTATCGTTATCCATTTTCCTCCATTTTTCCTCTTCACTGATTTCTTTCTACAAAGTAAAATCCACTTGATTTCTATTTACTATCCTCTGTCAGCTGTTTACCACACTGCAGTTTTACTCCTTTTTTATCTTCTGCTTCCCTATTTCCCAAAAAAGCTCGCCACGATAGTGTATCATGAATTTCCGGGTAAAAAAAGGACGGCTTTCGCCGTCCTGCTTCTTTTCTTTTAACTTGACACTTCTTGCAATGCTGTCTCTCTCTAAAAGAAAACATCTTGTTTACAAAAAGAAAGAAATCTATATTAAAATAAGGTACAA
>CAUSIX010000301.1:0-2802 GCA_963531555.1 uncultured Oribacterium sp. | reverse complement strand
CCGTCCAAAAATCCCTTGATCTCGTCGATAATCGGCTGCTTTAATTCAACCTTTGCCATCTTCGGTTTCCTCCTTCTTTATTTTTAGAAAGTATTAACGCGAATGGGACAATGTGTTTCCATGAAACTCTCCCGTAAGAATTAAAAAATCCCCTGCCAAAGACAGGGGACGAAAATACGAATTCCACGCTCCATTTCTGAAGCCAATCCTTTATTCTTTCCTCGGCGGGCGATTGCTCTTTACATCTTTTAGCTTTTCGGTCGATGCAGAAAAACCGCGATATACGACTGCGGAAGCTATAGATACCTGCTGTCTTCGGTTAATACCTTGCAGATACTAGCATGCCAAAATGGAAAAGTCAAGCAAAAACAGGTCCATTTCAAAAACTGCGTTCGAAATAGCTGCATTCCATTTTTTCGAAAATAACTCCGGATTTACAGGATGGCCGTAATTCCCGTAATCAATCCAAAGATAATTCCGGGTGCATTCGCCGCCGCTAAAGGAAAGTCTTTTTTTTCCTTCAACAACGCATAGCTAACCCAAATCAAACCATTAATCGCTGCTACAAAGGGTTGCACCGGTGATCCCTTAACTCCATGTAAGTTGTTCATAATCTGCGGAATGTAAGATACATACATAAGCACGGATATCGTTGTTCCAACCCAACCAAAAATCGCCAAACTCTTCTCTGACATAAATTATCTCCCTCTCTATACCTTAACTCTATACTTTAGCCTTACTTCTCCCTACCAAGAAGTTCAGCTTGGTATGCTAGCATAGGTGGAAAATACTTGTCAATCCATATCGAAGAATTGCGAAAAAACTTCATCAAGCTTTCAAGCTCCAATACCGAATCTTCACATACTCTACCCCTTCCGGACTTTCCCAACGGATCCAGTCCTCTCCTTCATAGTAGTAATCCTCTACAAAGGCTGTTCCGGAAACGGGGATATACTCCGGAATGTCATCCGGGGTAAAGTTGAAGACCTTGGTGCCGTCCTCAACGGAATACTCCATGGACTCGTCCAGATGAATGCCTTCCAGCTTCTTCACCCAGTATTTGCTAGATAATCTAAAATGGATTCTATACAAAGCAGAACCTCTTGTTCCATCATTTTTTGGCAAGGTAACTTCATTTGTTATAATGCCCACTATTTTTATATCGTCTCCCTCAATTGTTATTGGTTCATATTCATCAACATAATATGGTCTTATACCTACTTTAGGTTTCTTTTTAACTTTAAATATTGATGCAATAAGATCCTTATATGAATCTTCATTAAATGGATTACCTCTTAAATCTATTGCAAGTTTTCCATCTAGGTAAGTAAGCAAAGCTGAATTAAAATCTCCTTGTCTAATGACTGGAATAAACTTCCTATCATTGTGATTATTGTAGAGTTCCGCAGATATTATATGACTTTCATAACCTACACCTTTTTCTCTATTATTAGCTTTCCTTTTATACTCTTCAGTGCAAATTATAATTACATAATCACTATCTCTTATCGAGCTTTCCATAAATTTTGGAAGTCTATCCCCTGGACTTACATCATAGCTATCTATTATGGCTTCAATACCATCTGCTAACAATTTATCTGCTAGAGATTTAACCCAATCAGAGTGTTCTTTGCTTTCCCACGAATATGATATAAATACTTTTGGAATATTGTTTTCTATCATTTAACACCTCATTAAAATAAATCTTCTAGCCTTTTCCAGTTTTCATTATTCATTTCTTTTGTGTAGTTTGTATTGTTAATATAAAGTCTCGTATCTTTATCTCTAACAAACCCCCAATTTATTTTACGCCTATATGCGTAATCCTTAAAAGCATAGAATTTATTTTCGATTTGCTCATCAATATTTTCCAGCTGACCTTTCTTTACCATATCCTTAAGTTTCCTTGAATTAGTTTTTCTTTTTTCACTAATATAATCTGCAAGTGGTTGGCTTTTTTCATCGGCATCTTCTATAATCTTTTTCATAGCTTTTAAAATAGCCTTTGCTGAATACTGAGCCACTTTTATCTCAATATTTATAGCCTTATTATTAACTTCATCATTTACCATATAGGTGACCTCCTTTCCGGGAAAAATAAAAAAGCGGCCCAGACTTTTACATCTGAACCGTTAAAATTTTAATTCTATAGTTTTTTATTATTTTTAATTTTATTACTGTTGTGACGTACTTTATAAATTATGTTTCGCAAACTTTTGTTTGCTTTTTAATGCCTTATTGATGGTTTCTTGAATAAAAGGACTACAGCATTTTCCCAAAGGATTGTTAATTTCGCACTTTCCATTTTTCATTGCCCCTGTAAGTCTAATAATATCTTTAATATTCTTTGCACCATCATCTAAAACAGCGTTTATAATTTGTTGCTCTGTAACTTGGTTGCAATAGCATATATATTTGGGATTTGCATCCTTTTTAAACCATATAGGAACTTTTACATCTTCCTTATAAAAAACTCTTTCATTGTTTAAGTTATAATACACGACATCACAATCTTCATTCATACATAAATAGTAAGTTTCTTCATCTACAACCTTTCCCATAAGGTTTTCTGATACCATATGCTTTACAGTTATATTCTTAACCTTTTCTCCTATTTTGTGACATTTGGGGCAATTTGCTTTTTCTTCCACTGTACCAGTGGTTTTTTGTATTGAACCTCAGCAAGATTGATTTATCTTATTTTCTTGACTCACTTTATTTCCTCCTTTCTAAAAAATATTTTCTTCATTTTATTCCACCTCATTTCTATGAATTTCTATAACATCTTCAATTCTGCAATCC
>CAUSIX010000300.1:0-2808 GCA_963531555.1 uncultured Oribacterium sp. | reverse complement strand
TTTTCTTCCATTTCCAAATCACTCGGAATAATGGCTTTTTTGCTGATTACTCTTCCTAAGCTTTTTCTTCCGCAGGTACATATCGGAAAATCTTTCGGACAAATACACGGATCTTCCGCAGTCCGAAAAGCCTTCTTGACTATACGATCCTCCAGAGAATGAAAGCTGATGATACACAGTCTCCCCTCCGGATTTAGCGCCTTAATCATGCCCTCTATGGACTCTTCCAAAACCTCAAGTTCTCGATTCAGTGCAATTCGTACGGCTTGAAAGGTCTTCTTCGCGGGATGGCCTCCCTGCACTCTCATTTTCATCGGTATGGCATGGCTGATGATTTCCGAAAGCTCGAAGGTCGTCTCGATTGGCTTTTTCTCTCTTTCTTTTACAATGTGCTTGGCAATGTTCCTTGCGAACTTATCTTCTCCGTAATCCCGTATGATACGGTAAAGTTCCTGCTCGCTGTAGTTGTTGATAAGATCCTTTGCGGTAAAATCCTGCCTTCTGTCCATCCGCATGTCGAGCGGTGCGTCAAAGCGATAAGAAAATCCTCTGTCGGCCTCATCGAACTGATAGGAGGAAACCCCTAAGTCCAAAAGAATCCCATCCACCTTGGGAATAGAAAGGGTGGAAAGGATTGTCTGAAAATGTTCGTAATTGTCACGCACTATTGTGACCTTATTTGCAAATGCCTCGAGTCTCTTCGTTGCCGCTTTTATCGCATCTTCATCCTGATCTATCCCGATTAGCCTTCCTCTTTCACCAAGTCTTTCCAAAATATGAAAGGAATGTCCGCCGCCTCCCAGCGTACCGTCCACATAGATTCCGTCCTCTTTAATGGACAGACCTTCCATGCATTCGTTAAGCAAAATGCTTTTGTGCTGAAATTCCATTAGATTCCCAAACCTTCCATATCCGTTGCAAGCTGTTCGTAGTCGGAGAAATCATTGTTGTCGTTCCACAAGCTCTCGGACCAAATCTCCGCATGATCACCTACGCCAAGGAGAACCACATCCTTTTCTAAAGACGCCTTCTCTCTGAGTGTCTGCGGAATCAAAATTCTCCCCTGCTTATCACACTCACAGGAAATAGCACTTCCTAAAAGAAATCGTTTCAAGGTTCTCGCCTGCTTACTGGTCATAGGCAGAGCCTGCAGTTTTTCCTCCAGCTCCTTCCATTCCGGAATAGCATAGAGAGAAAGACAACCGTCGAGGGAACGGGTAAGGGTAAATTCGTTATAACCATCCTCACGGAATTTAGCAGGAATCATCATCCTGCCCTTGGTATCTAAATTGTGATGATACTCTCCCGTAAACATAATTTACCACTTTCTCCCACTTTTTCCCACTTCAACATTATAATGCATGATTTTTAGGGAAGAGTCAAGACAAGATACTAGAATTTGCAGTCGAAAAGCGGCTATTTTTCACGTCTTCGCCTATAGAAAAATCTATAAATAGTACAATTTGAGAAAAACATGGCGCATAAAAAAACGAGCTGTATTTCTACAACTCGTTTTCACCTGCACAATTTCCTTTCGAAACTTTTGTTTACCGCTTCGTTTTATCGAAAGAGATGATTATCCCCTTACACATTAAAGCGGAACAAAACGACATCGCCGTCCTGCATCACATATTCTTTTCCTTCCATTCGGACAAGGCCTTTCTCTCTTGCAGCGGAGAGAGACCCGTTGTCCAGAAGGTCTTTGTAGTTTACCACTTCCGCCTTGATGAAGCCTCTTTCAAAGTCGGTGTGAATCTTTCCGGCAGCCTGCGGCGCCTTGGTGCCCTTCTTAATGGTCCAAGCTCTGGTTTCCTTCTCTCCGGCGGTAAGGTATGACATTAAACCAAGGAGAGAATAAGAAGCACGAACAATCTTGTCCAGACCCGACTCGGAAAGTCCCAAGGACTCCAGATACTCACCCTTCTCTTCATCGGAAAGTTCCGAAATCTCCTGCTCAATCTGCGCAGAGATCACAAAGCTTTCGGAATGATTCTTCTTCGCGTACTCCCTCACCTTCTGGACATAGGGGTTCGACGCGCCGTCGTCCGAAAGGCTCTCTTCCCCTACATTGCAGGCATAAATCACGGGCTTACGGGTAAGCAGTCCCAGGCTGTCCAAGAACGCGGCATCTTCCTCTTCGGCTTCAAAGTTGATCGCGAGCTTCCCCTCTTCCAGATGCGCATGAAGCTTTTCCAGAAGCGCATACTCCTTCTTCGCATCCTTATCGTTATTCGCGAGTTTCTTCGTCTTTGCCATCCTCCGGTCTAAGACTTCCAGATCGGAGAAAATGAGTTCCAGCTCTATCGTCTCAATATCTCGAATCGGATCTACAGAGCCGTCTACATGAATAACATTATCATCATCAAAACAACGAACCACGTGCACAATAGCGTCCGTTTCCCGAATGTTTCCGAGGAACTGATTTCCGAGGCCTTCTCCTTTGGAAGCGCCCTTTACCAGCCCCGCAATATCTACGAACTCGATTACCGCCGGGGTAATCTTCTCGGAATGATAGAGGTCGGAAAGAAGTTGCAAGCGTTCATCCGGAACCGCCACAACGCCCACATTCGGATCGATTGTACAGAAGGGGTAATTCGCAGACTCCGCCCCCGCCTTCGTTATCGCATTAAAAAGAGTGGACTTTCCCACATTCGGTAAACCGACAATTCCCAGTTTCATGTTTCTTATACTCCTTATTTTCTATTGTACAATTTTTCGGATTCTATCGAAAAAATCAGGAAACCTGATATCATATTGAATCCGAGGTATTATAACATTCTAGAAAGCTTCTCTCAATAGACTTCCTAT
>CAUSIX010000299.1:0-2812 GCA_963531555.1 uncultured Oribacterium sp. | reverse complement strand
CTCCGGACTGTAGCTTACCTTCTCATCTCCGCTAACCTTGTACTCTGTCGGCGCAATCTTCTTTACATGCAGATTTACGGGAATCTCTACGTCATCCTCATCCATTAAGAAGTAGGTGATTTTTACAATGTCCTTGTCCTGCATATCTTCAAAACGCTTAAATTCCTTCTGGGCTTTGTGGTTGGTATCCTCGAAAGCCACTGCGGAAAATGCCAGTTCCTCCGGCTTTAACCAGATATTGTCCTCCTGCTTTAAGCCATACTTCGCACCGTCCTTGGTTTCCAGAATCGCTCCCTGTACAATTTCGGAGTCGATATCCAAACCGTCTACATCAATCTCATAATTCCCATAGGAAGAAGTAGTGGTAATATCTGCTTTTACATCCTTCGCCTCATTTGTGGTACCCTGCGTCTTGGAAAGGGTTCCGTCGGAGTTTAATACTTTATATTCCTTCGGCTCCGTACTGACTTCACTTTCAATCGCCCCCATCAACGTAAGAAGCGCATTCTTGCTTTCCTTCTTCTCTTCTAAAGCCTTCTTGGCATCCTCATAAAGGGACTTCGGAATGGCAACGTTCACATGCTTAATTCCCTTATAGACGGAGCCTTCTCCCTCTACAGAACCGTCCGCCATCACATACTTTTCCACCTTCTCCTTCGTAGGAGAACTTACACTGTCATACATTCCCGTCTCACGAAAGCCGTCCTTCGTTACCTTGTCTTCCGCATCGAGCTGTGCTTTTACATCCTTTCCCTCTTCCGGAGCAATGTCCTTTAATTCTCCATAGTAAAAGTCCGCATAGGGAACGGTCATCTTTACGAAGACATAATCAGACTTTTCTGCCTGTGCTGCAGTGCTTTCCATAGCCTTCTCCGATCCTGCAGCTGTGGTGGCAGTATCCTCTTTCTTTCCGCAAGCCATTACGGAGGATGCTAAAATGATGGCGGACGCGCCAAGAATCCAATGTTTTCTCATAATACCCCTTTCTACACAGTACTGTTTTTCTTTGCAGCAAGCCTGGTACACAATGCATCGCAAGATTTTCCACAGCACTTGTTAAAAACACAAAAAGCATCCCCCTATTCATTTATAGGCTGATGCTCTTTGCTTACCATAAGCCTATAAGTAGCTTTAACAAACATAAAGTTAGTTTAAGCTATCTTTTCAGGCTGTATTATGGCAGAATCGAGAAAACTTGTCAATCTACTTCTTCTGTCGAACTTTATAAATTTTCACTTTCTTCTTACTCTATCCATCTAAAGCTGTGCAAATCAGTAATTTGTGAACCACCCTTCTTATTGCTTAAACTGTTGTTCAAGTATGGCCATCCGTTCTTATAGGTGATTCTATAGTACTTTAATCCTACTTCCGGATCTTCTCCGGTTTCGTCCTGGTCATCGGAATCCGTGACATAAACTCCCGCGAGATTCCCGCTTTCATCAAAATCCGCCCCCCAAAGACTGACTACATGGGAATACTTTCCAAAACTATAAGAAATACAAAGGGCGTGCCCTGTTGAAAGACGCTCCTTGACATCAGTAGAGAAGGTAAAACGTAAGCTCCCTGTAATGTCCGACTGCAGTTTCTTTCCCAAAACTCCGTACAAAAAACCGCCTCTTTCGTCCATTGTTTTAAAATCCTCTTCCGAATTGACCAACTTTTCCGGTGTATACCCGTTAATAAACAAATCCACCAAGGGACCGGTCTTAAAGCCATTTTCCCTGTGTCCATAAATCAATTTAAAATAGTCAAAAATCTGACTGTTCCACTGGTCCGGATCAGACTGGTTTAGGAAATCTTGAAGAGAATAGTTTTTCTGTCCCACGCGGCGAACCACATCTCCATGCTGATCAATATAATCCTGTATTTTCTCCTTATTTTCCTGCAAATACCAATGCAACACATTCGATGCCGTTGTTGCAAAGCAAAGATTCCGGTCCACATCCTGATTCTGCCCGTTTCTCGCCTTATTCGTGTCATAATAGCCCTGACCGCGCACAAATCTCGCCACACGGGTAAAGTAAGCGGAGTCTTCCTTCTCAATAAAATCTCCGCCCTCTTCGGTACTCTTCAGATTGGGAATATGTACTCCCTTCACAAAAAGGGCGGTATATATTTCTCCGTTTGCGGCAGTGTACTGCGCTGTATTCTGATTTTCCCCTTCTTGCAGAGTTCTCTCTACTTGATCCGCATCACGACGGTGTTCTTCTTCCGTCTTTACTTCCGTCTCTTTTCTTGTCGTTTCCGCATTCGACCCTTCCGTTTCTCTTTTCGAGTCTTCTGCCTCCGAATCTTCTTTTAATTTCGGATTTTTTCTTGCATCCGTTCCTTCTTCCGACTCTGCCGGTATTGCCTCACTTGTACTGTTTTTCGTGTTCCCGGCTTCTATGGAAGCTGTTTCATTCGGTACGAAAGCACTGTGGCTTTCTTTTCCCGGTGTGCCGGAAGGGAAAGAAGGTGCGCCACTCGACGTTCCACTGTAAGCGCCCGAGGAGGAACTGCCGCCTCCGCCACTACTACCGGAACTTCCTGAAAAAGAACCGCCTCCACCGCCGGAACCGCCCGATGAGGAGCCACCTCCACCGCCTCCACCGCCGGAGCCTTTGCGCATGGCGAGACCTCCGCCGGAGGAACTTCCCAATCCAAGCGGCACCGATTCTCCGGAAGCGGAAGACTGCGTAGCATTCCCTTCTGCTCCGTTTTTCTGTAAATAAGCACTATAGCTTTTGGCATAGCCCTTATCCTTTTCGAAAACCGCTTTTCCCTGTACCGTCCATTGTCCGGACTCTGCAAGCTGATAGCCGCCTACGCT
>CAUSIX010000298.1:0-2816 GCA_963531555.1 uncultured Oribacterium sp. | reverse complement strand
AAATCCCATTCCTATTCATTGTCCATAAGTCCCGTTTATTTTGATCAAGGCTGTGTGAATTTTACTCCCAAGGAAGAAGAAACGGTAAGTTCGTCTGAAAATTCTTCCATGAATAATACGGGCAAGGAAGAGCAATCTTTGGCAAGTGCTTCCGAAATAGAAAAAAGCGAGACGGAAGAAGAACAAAAGGAGCCGGCCATGGAAAACCGTACTTCCACGGAAGGCGATACTGCCTCCGAGAAGACAAGTTCTATGGAAAGTGATATTGTTTCCGAGAAGAATACCTCTACAGGAAGCGATACTGCCTCCGAGAAGACGATGAACGGGAATACATCGAAAAAAAATTATTGTCCCGGACATGTAGATCTGACGATTACCATTCAGGTAAAAAAATTTACAGATCAAAACGGTTTAAAAGAGATTCCACTTTTCTGTTTAGAAAAGGACAGAGAACAGGATAAAAGTCCATTTTCAAGATGGAAGGGGTGGAATGAAGAGTGTAATTCCGCGGTAAAGACTCTGATGGAAAAGGATTGGTTTTCCGAGTACGGTTTAAGTCTGTCCACGGTGGAAACCAAAACACCGCTTAGTGAGGAGGAGATTTCCCGGTATATGAGCCTTCTTCCGACCGACTTAAGTGAAGAGCGAAAGAAGCTGATTCACTTCGCTCTGGAAGCAGTCGGAAAAGTACCCTATTACTATGGCGGAAAGGCAAGTAAGCAGGGCTTTGACGGAAACCGTTTTGGAAAAACAATAGGAGAAAGGGATTATAAAGGAAGAAATAAAAAGGGACTGGACTGTTCCGGGTTCATTCAATGGGCTTACTGGAGCGGAGTGGATAAGCCATTGGACTTTGTTTCCAGTACGAAAGAACTTATCGGAATCGGAAATAAGATTAATCGAAGCGACCTCGTGCCCGGAGATCTCATTATTCAGCCTGACGGAGAAAGTCATGTCGTCATGTTTCTTAGCTGGACGGAAGAAGGAAAGATGCTTGCCATTCATGAAAATGCTACAGCGGGAACCATTTCGGTAGATGAAGTTTCTGCAAACTATCCCTATTACAGGAGTATTCTACCTTAGATGTTTTATTCGTTGGCAGTCTTTCCAAGTCGGATTATTTCGGTGTGAAGAAATAGCCTAAGCCGGATTATTTCAGTGTGAAGAAATAGCTCTGTTTTCACATTGGAAGCAAGATAAATTTTCACTTTGGAATCAAGAAAACTTCTTGACGGAAGAAAGAAAATACTGTAGAGTAGCTTAGATGCCGCATAGCGAGGTTTAAGTAGTAGAAACTCACCAAAGCTAGCGAGTAAATTTATAGGAGGATGTCCTACATGTATGCAGTTATTGTAAGTGGCGGAAAGCAGTACAAAGTCAGTGAAGGCGATGTAATCCGCGTAGAGAAGTTGGAAGTGGAAGAGGGAGCAAAGGTTTCCTTTGATCAGGTTCTTCTTATTAACGACGGTTCTCTGAAGATTGGTACTCCCACTGTGCAAGGTGCGAAGGTTTCCGGAACGGTTCTTCAGAACGGTAAGGGCAAGAAGGTTATTGTTTACCGTTACAAGAGAAAGTCCGGTTATCACAAGAAGAACGGTCACAGACAGCTCTTTACGGAAGTAAAGATTGACAAGATCGGTTAATTCGTAACGAGTAGGAAGTATTAAAACTCGTGTATTACAGGAAGGAGTAAAAAATGGCTCATCATAAGGGTATGGGATCTACCAAAAACGGTAGAGATTCCGAATCAAAAAGACTTGGTGCGAAAAGAGCAGACGGACAGTTTGTAAAGGCAGGAAATATCCTGTACAAGCAGAACGGCACAAGAATTCATCCGGGTCAAAATGTAGGCTTGGGAAATGATTTTACCTTATTTGCTAAGGTTGACGGTGTTGTAAAGTTCGGCCGATTAGGTAGAGATCGTAAGCAGGTTTCTGTTCTTCCAAGGGCATAAAGAAATGTTAACCCCATGCCGGTTTCCGGTGTGGGGTTTTTTCTTCAAATATAAAGGAGCTTTTATGTTTGCCGATGTAGCAAAAATATATGTAAGAAGCGGAAAGGGCGGAGATGGACATGTTTCCTTTCGCAGGGAGCTTTACGTACCCGCAGGGGGCCCCGATGGGGGTGACGGCGGTAAAGGCGGAGATATCGTTGTGGAAGTGGATGACGGATTAAACAGTCTGGAAGCCTTCCGCCATAAAACAAAATATGCTGCCGGAGACGGGCAGGAAGGAGACGGCAGGAGGATGCACGGAAAGAACGGGAAGGATCTTGTTCTGAGAGTTCCCGCCGGAACGCTTTTAAAAGATGCGGAAACGGGTAAGGTGATTTCCGATATGAGCGGAGAGAATCGTAGAATCGTGCTTCTTACCGGAGGGAAAGGCGGATTGGGAAATATGCACTTTGCAACGCCTTCCATGCAGGCACCGAAATTTGCGCAGCCCGGACAGGATGCGAGAGAGCTTACGCTTCAATTAGAGCTTCGTGTGATTGCGGATGTGGGGCTTCTCGGATTTCCGAATGTAGGAAAATCGACTCTTCTTTCCATGTGCAGTAATGCAAGACCCGAGATAGCCAACTATCATTTTACGACATTGAATCCTCACCTTGGTGTGGTGAATTTAAAGGGAGACAGAAGCTTTGTCATGGCGGATATCCCGGGACTGATTGAAGGGGCAAGTGACGGAGTGGGACTCGGATTTCAGTTCCTTCGTCATATTCACCGTTGCCGTGTCCTGATACACCTTGTGGATGGAGCCGGCTCGGAAGGAAGAGTACCGTTAGCGGATGTAAAGAGCATTCATGCCGAGTGCGAA
>CAUSIX010000297.1:0-2821 GCA_963531555.1 uncultured Oribacterium sp. | reverse complement strand
GATCAGAGATGCGGAAAACAGAGAAGAAAAGGCTGTAAAATGGAGGAAGTGGAGAGAAAAATGGGCGGATCGCTTTAGAGCATTGGGAAGAAAGATCCGTTGGGCTTTTCCGGATAAAAAGTACATGGCGAGCCTTTATCCCGAACTCGAGCATAGGGTTTATTTACTTCCCATCTACTGGATAAAAAGAGATTTTCATTTGCTCCTTGTTCTTTTCCGTGCAGAGAAAAGGACGGAAGGAAGCGGAATCACAGCGAAAACGGCGGAAGAGGCGGAGACGAAAAAGCAAGAAGAAATTGCGGGACAGTACAGTACGTTTAGAAGCTTTAGAGGCGGAAGAGAAAATGCCATTACGGATATAGGTTATCAGGACGATCCCTTTATATCGTACGGAAGAATGAAGGTATATTGCAAAGAGAGAAAGAAGGAAGAAAAGAAAGAGTTTGCTTCGCAGATAACAAAAGAAGAGAAGAAAGAGTTTACTGATAAGTTAACGGCGGAAGAGTGGAACAGTACGATATCTATCCCAAATATTCGAAAAGAAGATTTTGAAGAAAAGAAATCGGAGGAAGAGGAGCTTCTTCCGCTTAACAAAGATTTCGCGTTTTTGTCCGAGGAAATTGATGAAAATGAAAAAATGGACGAAGCGGAAGAGGAAAAGGAAAGCGAGTGGAATCTTTGGGACTTTTCCGCGCCGAGAACTTCCGTGCCGGAATACGATTCGTTAAGACGGCAGGTTTCTAAAGCTTCAGAGAAAGAAAGAGATTCTGAGGAAGGCGCGGCGTCCAATCAGGGATTCTTCGGAAAGTTAAGCCGGGAAGAGGAGGAAAGGGCGCTAAATATGCTTGCGGAGCTTTTGGGAAAAGACGGTGCTCCGACTTTGACAGAAGAAGAGCTTCGGGAAAATGTGAAAGCGGTAGAAGCGCGTTACAGGGAAAAGCTGGAGGGGGGAAAAAATCCATCCGAAGAAGTAGGGACGAAAGATGAAGAGCTCTTCTTCCCCGAAAAAGAGGAAAAGAAAGTTTCCGTACCGCAGTGGAAAAGAGAAAAGCGGGGCGCCGAGACTTCGGAGAAAAAGCAAAAACCTGAAGAAGAATATGCTACATTGGATGGTAAAGAAGTGAAGGTACAGTCTTGGGTTTTTCCGAAGGCAAAGAGAGAAGAAGAGTAAAAATAGAGTTTGACAGGAATGGGAAAAAGGAGTAGAATGACAAAGCATTTTTGCAATGGGACAGGTGGACTGTGCGCTTTTATCAGTTCTCCGAGCCCGAATATTACTTAAAGCAGGGCCTTAGGCCCGGGCTACATTAAATACTGAAATCAGTCCCTGACTGGACCAGAGTAAGTAGCCTGCACATAGGAGGTTGTTATGAATTCTTACGTAGCAAAGGCTTCTACTATCGAGAGAAAGTGGTTCGTAGTAGATGCAGAGGGGAAGACACTCGGACGTCTTGCATCAGAGGTGGCAGCAATTCTTCGCGGAAAGAGAAAGCCGACTTTTACACCGTTCTTAGACTGTGGTGACTATGTAATCGTAGTGAATGCAGAGAAGATTCAGGTTACAGGAAAGAAGTTGGAGCAGAAGTTGTATCGCACACACTCTCGTTATGTCGGTTCCATGAAGGAAACTTCTTTGAGAGATATGAGAGCCAACAAGCCGGAGCAGGTTATCGAACTTGCGGTAAAGGGTATGCTTCCCAAGGGACCTTTAGGTAGACAGATGTACAAGAAACTTTTCGTTTATGCAGGGCCGGAGCATAAGCACCAGGCTCAGCAACCAGTTGCATTATCAATCTAAGGGGGGAATAAAGAATGGCTACAAATAGAAATTACGGCACCGGTAGAAGAAAGAGCTCCGTT
Organism: uncultured Oribacterium sp.; assembly: GCA_963531555.1. GTDB lineage: Bacteria > Bacillota > Clostridia > Lachnospirales > Lachnospiraceae > Oribacterium. The sequence goes on along the minus strand of CAUSIX010000297.1, from coordinate 961 downwards.
GCAAGAGTATATATCATGCCGGGTACAGGAAAGATTACCGTAAATAAGCGTTCCATCGACGAGTATTTCGGTTTGGAGACTTTGAAGACCATCGTTCGTCAGCCGCTTGTGGCTACACAGAACGAGGGCAAGCTCGATGTACTGGTTAATGTCTGCGGTGGCGGTACCACAGGACAGGCCGGCGCTATTCGTCACGGTCTCTCTCGTGCACTTTGCGAGATGGACAGCGACTTCAGACCGGTTTTAAAGAGAGCGGGATTCCTTACAAGAGATTCTCGTATGAAGGAGAGAAAGAAGTACGGCTTGAAGGCTGCACGTCGTGCTCCGCAGTTCTCAAAGAGATAAGAAACGAATTCATATTCTATGGGTTCCCTGTATATGCGGGGGACCTTTTCTTTTTGCATTTTTTCAATTGAATTTCGTTTCTTATCTCCTTTCACCCTGCGGAACGGTCTGCTAAAAGCAGACCGTTACTCGCTGGGAATATGCCAAAGGGCATATTCCCTTCACGCTCGTACAGTTCTCAAAGAGATAATTGGACGCGATTTTACAATCGAAAACCTCGAAAAATCCCGGAAAATCAACACTTTCCGGGGTTTTCTTTGTTGCTAATATAAAAGTAGACACGGAACGGTAGAAAATACTGTATTAATATTTATAAATAATACAATATGACTACCAGGAAGGAGTCTACTTTTATTATGGCTAAACATTTAAATCCATTGGAAAAAGAGTTTTTAATTCATCAGTTTAAAAGGAATCCAGCTATTAAGACAAGTGATTTCTGTGAAGCAAATCAGATTTTAGCCTCAGCTTTCAGAAATTGGATGAAGCAGTATGAAGAGTTTGGACTTGATGGACTTGCAAGAGCTGATGCAGAAATAGGCAGTGTTCTCCCGGAGGGAGTAGATCCAACGGAGGAAGCTTACAGGCGTGAAATACTCAAGCTGCGTATAGAGAC
>CAUSIX010000296.1:0-2822 GCA_963531555.1 uncultured Oribacterium sp. | reverse complement strand
GCAGTTTGGGGAGTGAGCTGCACCAGCTTTTCTATGCCTGCTCTTGCTCTGGCCACAGTCAAGTCCTCCAAGAGCGCACCGAGCTGCATGATGAATGCCACTTCTCCTGCCGCGAAATCTTCGTGGATGAAAATAGAGGCAATGAGCGCAAGAGAAACCAGAACATCCGCCTTAATATCAAAGCGGGTAGTCAGTCCGATTACCGCCTCCAGGATGATAGGGATTCCGCAGAAGAGAATGGAGAGCCAGGCAACGTCGAAGGGCAGGGGAAGAAAGGGAAAACGACTGTTCATGAGACTTAATAAAAGAGAAACACCGCCAATCACGAGGAATACAATATCTTTTTTCATTCCACCAACTTCCAACAGTTCTTCCAATTTGAACATCATTTTTTTCATGCTTGCTTCTCCTTTTTTTGCTTTATTATCAGGGAAATAAAAATGAAAATAAAAATTTTCTAATATCTTGGTTTATACCCATGGGGGTATAGACACATAATATACCTATAGGGGTATAAGTTGTCAAGAAAAAATTTAAAGCATATAAGAAAATGATTTTGATGTGAAAAGCAGCCAACGAGATATTGCACACTACGCGTGCAATACTCGTTAAGAATAAGCTGTCTCAGGCTTCGCCCGCGTCACTTGCTCAGAATAAAAAAGAGCCTATAGCAGCGCTTTATAGTAGCTCCGCATATAGACTCAAACAGAAATCTTGAAAATCCTTACTGCATGTTGGCAAAACGTTCGATGGCTTTTGTGAAATTTTCAATTTCGGCGTCATCACCCTGCTCCACCGCGTCTTTAATGCAGTGGTGGATGTGCCCTTCCAAAATGACTTGTCCGGCTTTATTTAGTGCGGACTTAGCTGCGCTGATTTGAGACAGCACATCTTCACAGGGGACATCATCATCCACCATCCGATCAATGGCTTTAATCTGTCCCATGATTTTGGCAAGTCTCCGGTGTAAATTATCTGCATCCATACATTTCTTCATAGAGAACCCTTCTTTCCGGCATTACAGTGATAAGAATCATATACCCCTATAGGTATGACCATTCTATCGTTTTTATTGCTGCTTTTCAATGAAAATCTTCTCCTTCTTCCTATACGCCTCCCATGCTTTTTTGTAAAAAAACCGCATAGATTCCCGACATTCATCCGGCTCAAGAATCACTGCCTCTTTTCCGAAGCGCCGAAAATATGCCTCCAGCTGTAGTCTTGGCCAGTGGAAATACAGCGTATTTCCCTCTTTTCTCAAGACATCCGGTCTGTTTTTGGTGACAAGATGAAACTTCTGCATACCCTTATCAGTGAAGAGAACTTTAGCCTCTACACTTTTAGATGCAGATTGGGGACTTCTTCCGGCAATTTCCTGTAGCTCCAGTTTTCTCGTTTCGTCCGGAAGAAATTTATCGGAAGAAGTAAATAGGGCGTGAATTCTGGAAATACGGAAAGTTCGAGGAATTCCGCTGGCGTGGTCCGTGCAAAGAAGGTAATTGCATTGTTCTTCTTTGGATGCGGCAATAAAATAGGGGCAAACCGTGAAATGCAGTTCAGGGGCGGAGGTGGAAGAGAAGCTGATGATGCTGTTCTTCTGAATAGCGGCATTTAATTCCAAAAAAGTGTCTTGGAAGAGGATTTTCTCCCGGTCTTTTCTGGAAATGGAAAGGTAGGAGCTGAAAAAATCGTTAAGATACCGGGAAAGAGAAACCCGGGAGAGCATATTGCTTTCGATGGAACGCATAATATTTAAGGAGCGACCGCTGACCGTCAAGGTGATGGCGGCGTTTCGCTCACTTTTTAATGTAGAACGAGTATTTCTCCCGGAGCCTGCGGCAGTTTGCCTTGCATGAATATCCTGCATAGAGCGCACGATATCTCGTTCCGGTCTTCTAAGATAGGTATTCATGATTTTATCCGCGATGGCATCGGCGTCTTCCCGGGAAATCGAGGAAAATGCACTGAGGTCGGACAAAATAGTATCGAGAAGTCGCTCCTTTGTTTCCCGATATTCATCAAAATATTGGAGTAAAAGCTCCTTCAAAAATCCATTCAGATTTATAGAGCCGTCCTTCTTATAAAAATCAAAGAGCTCCGCATCATTCAAAAGGCGTAATCGCATCTCTTCCGGAATGTAAATTTTGTACTTCTCCGTCATGATTTCCTCCATTTATATAGATACATAAATATTTCCCTGAATGTATCCTTTAAATATGTTTAAAAACACATGCAATCGACAATCCGAGCTGCAATCGAAATTTCATTTAAAAACAATGTAAACCGAGTATTCAGTAATTATTGGACTCCTTAATGGATATGTAAATTATTTACAATATAACGAATATACTGAAATAATTCAATAAATTTGGGGTTGAAAAATATTTATATTCCTCAGCTTTTTATCTCCTGAAAATCGGTATATCATAAAGGCACGAAAGACACATACAGCAAGCAATTATGTTTGGAATTAGATCAAATGCGGATGTTTAATCCGGTGTGTCTTGTATCGCTTAGGGGTATCCCCTAGGTAAAGTGAAACAGTCGGAAAGATACTAACAGCAAACAAAGTCATGGCGATATTTGGCTGAGATAGCCGGCGCAGGGCTAAAGTCCCGGCGCTTCCGGGGTGCAACTCCCCTTGCTGGAAGAGGCAACTGCCCCTTACCTTACAAAGTATCTTGTGACTGTTTCTTTTTTAGAAGGAGGTAGGAGCAATGTTTTTAGAAGAATTAAGAAAAGAAGAGAATAGGACTTATACGGAGAATGGCGCTCTTACCAACAGGAGCACAAACTCTTATTGTCTGGATCTTTTTGCTACC
>CAUSIX010000295.1:0-2825 GCA_963531555.1 uncultured Oribacterium sp. | reverse complement strand
GGGAAATACGCCGGAATTTAAGATGAATTGCGAGCTTATTCGGGCAGATAAGGCAATTGTCAGTGTTCTCCTCTTAAAGTCAACCGATTATACCGGAAGCGGAATGGAATATAGTCGAAGTGCTGTGAATTTTGATACAAGAAGCGGAAAAAGGCTAAGCTTTTCCGACGTAGTAAAGGATGCAGACAGCTTTTTCATGCTGGCGGAAAAAAGGGCCAAAGAGTCAGTTGGAACGGACACCGAATTTCCGCCGGAGCTTCTTGATAAGATTAAGGAAAAGGGCAGTGAGCTTACGTGGACGGTCAATCAGGAAGGTGTTTCCGTTTATCTCGATATTTATGAATACGGAAAGTCTCGTAGGGAGCCGGCAGTCCTTACTGTGTATTTTGAGGAAGCAAGGGATGTATTTGAAGAAAGATATACGAAGACAGAAGAGGACTATGTCATCCCTCTTATCGGTGACATGCATCTGGATTTGGATATAGACGGAGACGGCAAGAGGGAAGCGGTTTACCTTAAGAAGAAAAGTGAAGATGCAAACAGTGCGTATCTGGATTTTTCCGCTGTTGCAAGCGGCAGAGAAAGCGAAGCTCTGGAGGGCTTTGACGGGAGAGCCTATATTGTTAAGAAGTCCGGAAAATACTATATGTACGTATTTGTGAGTGCAGAGGACGATATAACCCTTCTTTATCGATTGGACCTTTCTACGATGGAAAAAAAGGAAGGAGAATATTGGGTAACGGACCTTTCGACCAAATACTATACCTGGAGAAATGAGGGAAATATTGAAACGCACCGCTATGAAGAGGAGAATTTCAGTGATGCGGCAGGCTTTTGCGGATCAGGGAGAAATGATGTTTTAAGTACCAATTCAGTAGAAATTGATTGGGTGCTGGATAAGGAGGCTTATCCAAGACCTGACGGAAACAGATACAGAGTCACCAGTAACCATGTTCTGAGAACCCTTAAGGATATTTCCGCCCCGGAAGTGGATGCTAAAGGAAATGTGGTAAAAGAAAGTGTTATTCCTGCAAATTCCTACCTTCTGTTTCTGTATAGTGACAACGAAAGCTTTGTCGACATGCGGATTATTGAAGAAAAATATGTGGATAAAGAAAACTGGGGAGGAGACAGCAGTTACTTCAATTTAAATGACTCCAATCAATTCGATTATAACGGTCCGCTTTACAGGATTCGAATGGAACTGGATACGGAGAATTGTATAACGAAAGTAAACGGAGTAGATGCGGAGGAACTCTTTGAAGGCATGGCTTATGCAGGCTAGACAGCGGAAATAGAAGGATTTCAGGAAAAAGCGGGAATAAAAGTAAGGAGGCTGTAAAAAAAGCTATTAACAGGGCATAAATTTTGCTAGAATATAAAGCAATGAAACAGCAAGTACTCAGTGTCAAAGGGGGAAGATCATGCGCTCAAAATATGTGGCTTATATAGGTTCTTATTCTTACACGGGTTCGGCAAAGGGGATTACCATCTGTGATGTGGATATGGAGAAGGGAAAGTTTACGAAGCGGACGGAAGTTGAAGTGAACAATTCCTCCTATATGGTGGCATCAAGAGATGAAAAAACACTCTACTCCATAGCGGACGAAGGCGTTATTGCTTTCCGTATCATGGGAAACGGGGGATTAAGCAAGCTAAACACAAAGAATATTCGGGGGATGAGAGGGTGTCATCTTTCTGTAGATAAGAGCGGGAAGTATCTCATGGTCTCCGGTTATCATGATGGAAAAGCCACTTTACTCTCTTTGAATCCGGACGGTTCGGTGGGAGATATTATTGATGGTGTATATGATCAGGGAATCGGTTCCGTTGCGGAACGAACCTTCCGCCCCCATGTTTCCTGTGCAAGAATGACGGATGACCAGAAGTACATTTTGATTGCGGATTTGGGTATAGACCAAGTGAAGGTATTTCGTTTTGATAAGGCGGATGGCAGGATGCGCCAGATTGATACCCTCCGCTGCGAATTGCAATCCGGTCCGAGACATTTCCGTTTTAGCCCGGATAGAAGGTATCTGTATCTTCTTTATGAATTAAAAAATGTAATCGATGTCTATGCTTTCCATGAAGAAGAGAATGGAGATGAGGTTTCCTTCGAGAAGATTCAGACGATTTCCACCTTCAATGAAAAGGACAGAGACCCTCTGATTGCTGCTTGTCAAATGCGTTTTTCACCGGATACCGAAGCCTCGCACCTCTTTGTTTCCAATGCGGGGATTAATACGATTTCCATTTACGGAAGAGACTTCAAGACGGGCCTTCTGACCATGAAAGGAAGTTTGCCGATTGGCGGAGAGTATCCGAAGGATTTCTGTATCTTCCCGGATGAAAGGCATATTGCGGTTGCGAACAACGAGAGCGGAACAATTACTTTTTTGAATATTGATTATGAGCACGGGCTTCTTTCCATGAGTGCCAGAGAGCTGGAAGTGGATGAGCCGAACTGTATCTGTATGGTAAAGTGCCGCGGGTAAGGAATAGAGGAGAAATATGGGTGGAAGCAGTTTTGGAAAGCTTTTCCGCATCAGTACTTTCGGGGAATCGCACGGGAAGGCGCTAGGGGTCGTTGTCGACGGCTGCCCGGCGGGTTTATCCCTCTCTGAAGAGGAGATTCAGGCGCTTCTTGAGCGGAGACGCCCCGGGAAGAATCTCAAGATGACAGAGCGGAAAGAAGCTGACCTCGTGGAGATTCTTTCGGGCGTTTTTGAGGGGAAAACTACGGGAACACCGATTGCTCTTCTGGTTCGAAACGAAGACCAGCGCTCGAAGGATTATGGAGAGATTGCCCATTGCTTTCGACCGGG
>CAUSIX010000294.1:0-2825 GCA_963531555.1 uncultured Oribacterium sp. | reverse complement strand
AAAACTCTGTCGCGGTCAGTGCCGTAACATCACTTTTCCTGAAGTCCTTCTCATTTCTTGTAATGATATAATCCGCATGAATTCTCTTCGCCGTAACCGACTGAATGGCATCTTCAAAATCATCCCACTGCATTTCAGCGGCTGCACTCATATCGCTTACGTTGAAATTCTCAAATATGAAAATGAGCGATAGTTTCTTTAAAATTTCGTTTATTTTCTCTGCGTCCAATTCTTTTCGCATCACATAAACCAGATTGGCAAAAGTTAGTGCTGAAACATATCCCTCCGCCTGCTTCGTCTCACAGATTTTCCAGATTCTAACAGAGTCTTCGAAATAGGGCAGTCTTTTCTGAAGTACATCCAAAAGAATATTTCCGTCAATTAGTAACTTCATACTTCTCCTTCAAACTTTGTTCTCTCGCCTTGTCTATTTCCGTATCGCCTTTCAGTATTCCTGCAAGAGAATCCGTTAAATAAGATACCGCCTTTTCTCGCGGAATAAGCCGGCCAACCTCTTTACCGTTTTTTGTGACGATAATCTCGCTACCCTCCTGAACCATAGCAAGATACCTGCCAAAGTTGTTCTGCATCTCCGTTGCTGTAGCAGTTGCTGTATTTCCTGTCATAGTACCACCTCTCATTCATATTAGCTAATATCAATATATACCTTTTTAGCTAAATTTCAAGTTTTCTCCCATAACAAAAGGAGAGCCCCTCTTAAATGAGGGGGCTCTTTCTCATAAGCACGTAAGCCTATTTTAAAACTCCGATAGAGTGCTTCCTTATTTCGAATGGCATCATAACAACCACTGCGGCAAATTGCAGCAAATTTTATTTTACCGCCCCGAACAAATCGTTCAGCGCTTCCGCCATAGTCGGGTGGGTGAAAATCTGGTTCGCAAGAACAGTGTAGGGCTGCTTCGTCATCATCGCTAAAACTACGATATTGATTACTTCGTGGGACTCTTCGCCAAACAAGGTCACGCCCAAAATCTGATTGTTCTCGGCATCTACAACTGCCTTATACAGTCCGGTCTGGTTGCCAAGAATCTTCGCCTTGGGAATCGCAGTAACCGGTAAGGTCGCCACCTTGATTTTGTAGCCTTTTTCTCTCGCTTCTTTTTCACTGAGTCCCACTCTGGAAAATGTTGGATGGAGGAAGGCGGAAAAAGCAACCGGCTGACGCTCGTTCCTTCTGTAGCTTCCCTGATTATCCAAAAAGCTCTTCACAATTCGGAAATCATCCAGGGAAATATAGGTAAACTGCGGACCTCCGTTGACATCTCCCATAGCGAAAATGTGCGCCTTATTGCTCTGCAGGTGTTCATTTACCTTGATAAAGCTTCTTTCGGAAACTTCCACACCCGCATTTTCCAAGTGCAGCTCTTCCGTGTTCGCTTGTCTTCCGGTCGCAACGAGGAAGGCATCTACGGAAAGCTCTTTCTTTTCTCCATTTACCGTGTAGGAAAGGTGAACTGCCTTTTCATCCTGCGACACCTGCTGAAGCGCCGCGCTAAAGAGGAAGTCCACACCTAATCCCTGATAAGATGCAAATACTTCCTTCGCTACATCCTCATCTTCTCTCGGTAATATCCAATCTCCCTGATCAATAATCGTAACCTTTGTACCGAACTTCGCGTAGCTCGCCGCAAATTCCAGTCCGATAAAGCCACTGCCGAGAATCGCCAAGCTCTTCGGGAATTCTTCCAAATTCATCAGCGTTTCGCTGGTATGAATGCGTTTTCCGACTTCCAAACCGGGAACACTTGGGATAAACGGTCTTGCCCCGGTGTTCACAAAGATGCGCTCCGCATAAACCTCGGACACCTCGCTGCCATTCGTAATCTGCACGGTATGCTCGTCTTTAAAAGATGCGAGTCCGTCCAGCACTTCGACATTTTCATTGCTTGCCACTTTGTCGTAATTCACCTGATTCAGCTTGGCAATCAGTGCTTTTTTCTGTACAACGGCATTTTTATAGTATTCCGCGTCACTTCCTCCGCTAAAGCTTCTTCTATCCGCAGCGGTCGCAAGGAACTTTGAGGGAATGCAGCCCACATTGATACAGGTTCCGCCGTACATCAGAGGAGACTTTTCCACCAAAATAGTCTTCTCGCCCTTATTTCCCAGATAATTTGCAAGAGTCTTTCCCGCCTTACCGAATCCGATGATTAAATTCTCTACTTTTTTCATGTTCTTCTCCTTTAAATTTTAGTAATGTTAAATATCAAACGCATCAAAATCAGCGATAACTCACTTACAAGAAAAGTGATTCTCTTTTGACCCGTTAAATTTTTAAATAGGAAATGTCAACGTACTAATCATAAAGCGTGAATGGGAAAAAGCCATATTGAAAGTATGAAAAGAGTATTAAATTGATATAGCTCAATAACTATCTTTTATCCATGACTTTCCACACCTTACTTTGCCAAAAACCGTACCGCAGAGCGTCTTGCCTTTTCAATTTGCGCTTCGTCTTCCGCTTCCAACGCAGACGCACTGAGCCATTTTTTAGAAAATAAAGTTTGTGCCGCTTCTATCATGATGCCGGAAGCCTGCAAATCCTTTTCCTCTTCAATCGCTTTTGCAAAATCGGATTTCGTTTCTTCTTGTAAAATCACTCTATTTACCCTATGGAAAGACATTTGCATAAGGCTGCTCGCCGCCCATGCTCGGCAAAGAGCGTCCCGGTCTTCCAGCATTTTCCCTGTCAAAAAAGGAATCTCCCGCTCGCCGGCTATCCAGCCCAGGGCAATCAGGCATTTCTCACGAAGGAAATCCTCCTCCGTTTCGCTAAATCGCAGAAGAAAGGGAAGGAGTTCTTC
>CAUSIX010000293.1:0-2831 GCA_963531555.1 uncultured Oribacterium sp. | reverse complement strand
TGGCAGAAAATATAGAAAAGTTTCTCTTCTTATGGTATAGTTCCGAAAGATTGTTTTTCTGGAAATACCTGTAAGCAGGACTGCTCCTGTATACAGCTTGTTTCATTTTAAGAAGTAGGATATAGGAGCTACGATGGAGAAGATACAGCAGGACAGAATTCGGAACTTTTGCATAATTGCGCATATTGACCACGGGAAGTCTACTTTGGCAGACCGCATTATTGAGATGACCGGGACACTGACGGAACGGGAGATGCAGGCACAGGTTCTGGACAATATGGATATCGAACGGGAACGCGGGATTACGATTAAGTCGCAGACCGTCCGCATCGTCTATAAGGCGAAGGACGGAAAGGAATATATCTTTAATCTGATTGATACGCCGGGGCACGTAGACTTTAACTATGAGGTGAGTCGTGCCCTTGCGGCCTGTGACGGGGCGATTCTTGTAGTGGATGCGACACAGGGAATTCAGGCGCAGACTTTGGCCAATACCTATCTTGCACTGGATCACGACCTCGAAATCATTCCCGTTATCAATAAGGTGGATCTCCCTTCGGCCGATCCGGAGCTCGTTGCGCATGAAATTGAGGATGTAATCGGTCTTGAGGCTATGGATGCACCGCAGATTTCTGCGAAAACAGGCTTAAATGTGGAAGAGGTGCTGGAAGCGGTGGTGCATCGTCTTCCCGCACCGAAAGGAAGTCCGGAGAATCCGCTTCAGGCGCTGGTATTTGACTCCCTCTATGACAGCTATCGCGGAGTTATCATTTTTATGAGGGTTAAAGAGGGGAGAATCAAGAAAGGAACGCCGATTCGCTTTATGGCGACAGGCGCGGAATTCACGGTAACCGAAGTGGGAACTTTTGCCCCCGGGCAGTTTATTCCCGGAGAGGAACTCTTCGCCGGCATGGTAGGCTATCTTACTGCCTCCATTAAAAATATCCGAGATGCGCGAGTGGGGGATACGGTGACCACGGTGGAGAACCCCGCAAAGGAAGCCCTTCCCGGCTATAAGAAGGTGCTTTCCATGGTTTACTGCGGAATTTATCCCTCCGACAGTCAGAAGTACCCGGATTTACGGGACGCCTTGGAAAAGTTGCAGTTAAATGACGCGGCACTCCAATATGAGCCGGAGACTTCCGCGGCACTCGGCTTCGGCTTCCGCTGCGGCTTTCTGGGCCTGCTTCATCTCGATGTGGTGCAGGAAAGACTCGAGAGAGAGTATGACTTGGACCTGGTCACAACGGCACCTTCCGTTATTTACCATGTCTATAAGACGGACGGCTCGATGATAGAGCTGACGAATCCGTCTAACCTTCCGGATCCGGCGGAGATTCTTCGCATGGAAGAGCCGATTGTGGAAGCGGAAGTGATGGTAACCTCCGAGTTTGTGGGAGCGATTATGACCCTTTGTCAGGAAAGACGCGGGGTGTATAAGAGCACGGAGTATATTGATAAGACAAGGGCGCTTCTGAAATACGATTTGCCCTTAAATGAAATCATCTATGACTTCTTTGATGCCTTAAAGTCCAGGAGTAAAGGTTACGCAAGCTTTGACTATACGCTGAAAGGCTATCAGGAAGGAAAAATGGTGAAGCTGGATATTCTGGTGAACAAGCAGCAGATTGATGCGCTGTCCTTTATCGTTCATGCGGATTCGGCTTACGAGCGCGGAAAGAAGATGTGTGAAAAGCTGAAGAATGAGATTCCGAGACAGCTCTTTGAGATTCCGATTCAGGCAGCCATCGGCGGTCATATTGTGGCGAGAGAAACAATTAAAGCGCTTCGGAAGGATGTGCTTGCGAAGTGCTATGGCGGAGACGTATCCCGTAAGAAGAAGCTTTTAGAGAAGCAGAAGGAAGGAAAGAAGCGGATGCGTCAGTTCGGAAACGTCGAGATTCCGCAAAGCGCCTTCATGTCCGTGCTGAAACTGGATGAGGACTAAAAAAGAGATTGTAGAATAAAGACGAACAATGTCTCATTCTACAATCTCTTTTTTTCTTCTACTTGTACTTGTAGAAGCCTTCTCCGGCGCTGATTCCGGTCTTACCCTGATCGATTTTTTCTTTCAGTGTTGCCGCAATCTTTCCCTGTACGCTGTTCGGATCCTTTGCGGCAGGGTTTAAGATAACGATGTTGTAAGCGGTCGTTAAGCCTACGATATCCAGAATCTGGAATGGACCGTAGGGAGAGCCTGTTCCGAGTTTCCAGGTTTTATCGATGGTCTCAAAGTCCGCAACGCCGAGTGCCAGTAAAGATTCGGCAGCGGTCAGGAAGGGAACCAGCATAGAATTTAAGATATAGCCGGGCTGCTCTTTTAGAACCTTGAGCGGAACCATGTTAATCTCTTCTGCAAAAGAAACGACTGCGTCATAATATTTCTGCTCCGTACCGGCGTGTCCCATGACCTCCGCAGTATTACTCTTATAAATGTTGTTTGCAAAGTGGAGTGCCAGGAATTTCTCCGGGCGTCCCGTGTACTTTGCAAAGGTACTCGGGAGGAGCGTGGAAGAATTAGTAACGAGTACGGTCTTCTCGGGCAGATGTTTTGCCAGTTCCGTATAGAAACTCTCTTTCTCCTCAATATTCTCGGCAATGGCTTCAATCACAAGGTCAGTGTCCTTTGCGGCTTCTTCATAAGAAGTAGTTAAAAGAATGTTCTTGTAGGCCTCTTCCACTTTCTTTTTGCAATCTTCAATTTCCGCTTCGGAAAGGGGATATTTCTTTGATAATCCGCGGGCATAAGCTGCCGGATTTCCGCTTTTCATTTCATCCAAGATACTAAGGTAAATGACTCTTAATCTATCGAGTTTCGGCTTACAACGTTC
>CAUSIX010000292.1:0-2847 GCA_963531555.1 uncultured Oribacterium sp. | reverse complement strand
GCGAAGGCCGGCAGCTTCTATTAAGCGGGAAGCATAGTCCCCCTTCGGTCTTTTAAAAGTAGACCCGGCGGAAGGCAGCTCCAATGGCTGTTTTTCCGCCCTTCTCCTTCTATACTCTTCCATTTTATTCCGAATAAAAGAGGAATCCGCTTTTCTTAGAAGGAAGCTTGCGGAAAGGCAAACCATCCCGTCTTCTACCGCGGAATGGCGATAAGAAAAATCCATCTCCGGAAGCGTAAGCCACACTTTCTCCCCGGATTGATTAACAAAACTGCCGTAAAGAAAACAATCCTTAACTTCCCTGTTATAGGCTCCGGCATTCATTTTCACCGCACCACCCACAGTTCCCGGTATCCCTGAAAGCTCCTCCAGACCGCTATAGCCTTGTTTTTCGGCAAACTCCGCCAATTCCGAAAGACTTGTCCCGGAAAGAGCAGTAAATACCGCTTCTTCAGCTTCTTCCTCCGGCGGCCACTGTTTTTCCTTTTGAAAAACTTGTTTTGCTTCTTTCCTAAGGAAATCTTTATAAGAGATAAAACTGATTCCCGAAAAATTCTCCCGCAGTACAAGCACAGGTTCTTGTAGTCCTTTATCGGAAATAAGGACATTCGAGCCTCTTCCTAAGACATAAAATGTTTTTCCTTCCCGGATAAAACTTTGTAAAAGCGCTGTAATCTCCTCTTCTTTCTTTGGAAGATAAAGGTCTTTCGCCTTTCCTCCGCAAAGAAAGCTGCAATACTCCTTTAATTCCTTCCCCTGAAAATGCTCCATCTACTCCTCTTCCTGCTTCTTCATATTTTGGGTCACTCTTTCATACAGGACCTGCGCGGCATTATAGCCCATTTTCTTCGCTCTGTTGTTAATGGCGGCACACTCTACTATAATCGCCACATTTCTTCCCGGACGGATAGGAATATCATAGCTGATAACCTGCTTTCCCAAAAACTCCATGTAATTGTCTTTCAGGCCGAGGCGGTCATAGTCCTTATCCTTCGACCATTCCGCAAGGTTAATGACCATATGGATGGTCTGCGTATCCTTTACGGATTCTACGCCGAACATCTGTTTCACATCAATAATGCCGATTCCGCGAAGCTCAATAAAGTGCTTCGTAATATCGGGAGCCGTTCCCACCAGCGATTCATCGGAAACCTTTCGAATCTCCACTACATCATCAGTAACCAGTCTGTGTCCTCTCTTTATCAGCTCCAAAGCCGCCTCGGACTTCCCGATTCCGCTGTCTCCCATAATGAGAACTCCCTCTCCGTACACATCCACTAAAACGCCGTGCACGGTAATCATAGGAGCCATCTTCACCTTCAGCCAACGGATAATCTCTCCCTCCAGTTCCGTTGTCGGTCTTTCGCTGGAGAGAAGCGGAATGCCTGCCTCCTCACAGGCGGAAATCATGCAGGAATCGGGCTCGATTCCTCTGGCATAGATAATACAGGGAATGGGATACTTTGTTATCTCCGCATATTTTGCCCTTCTCGTGGGTCTATCCTTTGTCATAAGATAAGCCGTCTCTACATTTCCGATAATCTGCACCCTTTCCGAGTCAAATTGATCAAAAAATCCGCTAAGCTGTAAAGCAGGCCTGTTCACATCGGGAATCGTCATAAAAACCTCATCCGTATTGATACTCGGTGTCAGGTTTTTTAATCCTTCTTTTTCTATCAGTTCCGATACGCTGACTTTTTCAGTGCTTTTCATGAGCACCTCCTATTCTTTGTTTTAGAAAGTATAGGTTTTCCGCCGTAAAATTGCAATCCCCGAAAAGCTATGCTAGACTTGAGCAGTGAAGAAAGGACGGAAACAATCTATGAATGGTGAAAATGCAAAGGACAGTCCTATCGGCATTTTTGATTCAGGTGTAGGGGGAATCAGTGTCTTAAAGGCGCTGGAAAAGGAACTGCCCCATGAAAATTTCCTTTTCTACGGAGATCAAAAAAATGCTCCCTACGGAGAAAAAACGGAAGAAGAAGTACGAGCACTTTCTCTTAGCGCCTACCGCTTTCTGAAAGAACACGGAGTGAAAGCGACGGTTATCGCTTGCAATACCGCAACGTCCGCTGCCGCTCCCTTCCTTCGTGAGAAATTTCCTGAAGATATTATTGTGGGTATGGAGCCGGCCGTGAAACCCGCAACGCTCTTTGCTCAGGAAATTGCAGAGCGGGAGGGCGAACACTCCTGCCTTTCAGAGAAAAAGATTCTTATTTTAGCAACCGAAAGTACACTGAAGGGAAACCGCCTGCATCACCTGATAGACCGCTTAAAAGACAAAGGAGAATACCTCCTGCTCCCCGCACCGGGTATTGTTCGCCTGCTTGAGGAAGGAAAAGGATTCGGAGAAGAAATGCAATCCTACTTAAAGGGCTTATTGAAGCCCTATCCTAAAGGATCCATCTCTTCCATTGTACTGGGTTGTACCCATTTTCCCTTTGTGAAGAAGGAAATCGAGAAGGCACTGGGCTATTCCATTCCCTTTTTTGACGGTGCGGAAGGCACGGCAAGGGAAACCGCTCACCGCTTAGCAGAGAAGAATCTCCTCCGAAAAACCGGAGAGTCCAAGCTTACACTGTACAGCAGTTCCGGGGACAATCGACTTTTAGAAAGCTTCTATCGTCTCCCGCTGTAGAACTGTGAGAAAACCCCGAGCCGTTTCGGCCCGGGGTTATTCATTCTTTACTAGTACCGTACTTAGAGTCTGCGATATCTCGTTGCAAATGGCTGTTATGCAAGAAGAGAAGGCAGCCGATTTTTTATTGCGATTTTTTTCTGCGCATCTGCACCGCTGCAATGATAAACAAAGCTGCACCGATCAGCAAAACGGAGTTGGGGACTTTC
>CAUSIX010000291.1:0-2857 GCA_963531555.1 uncultured Oribacterium sp. | reverse complement strand
AAAAAAATTTTTTCCTTAAAAAATCTGTCCATGCGAACTTACCATAAGATTCTCAAGGTAGCACGGACTATTGCCGATTTGGAAGGGGAGAAGAATATAGGAATTATGCACTTATCGGAAGCGGTCAGCTATCGTGTGGTAGAGGAAAAGCTATATTGAGCGGGAGAAAAATATGACTTGTGATGTTAAAAGTGATGATAAAGAAAACTCTCTAAAAAGGAATGAAGTTCGTACTGTGGATGTGAATCCTCATCATGATTTTGGTATACATGAAATTCTGGCTTTTGAATGTACTTTTCCGGAGAGGCTGAGAGAGATTCCCGATTCTCCTTCCTGTATTTATTATAAAGGGAGGCTTCCGGAAAAAGAGGAACATACCGTAGGAATCATCGGTGCAAGGGATGGAACGGACTATGGAAAAGCGGTAGCCAGAAATTTAGCGAGAGAGCTTACGAAGTATGGGATTAGTATTATTAGCGGTATGGCATACGGAATTGACAGTGCTGCACATATCGGCGCTTTGGATGCAAAGGGAAAAACCTATGCGGTCTTAGGTTGCGGAGTGAACATTTGTTACCCTTCGGTAAATCAAAGACTCTACTACAGTATTCTGGAGAGGGGAGGAATCATCAGCGAATATGCGCCGGGCTCTCCCCCTTTACCCCACCATTTTGTGGCAAGAAACCGTTTGATTGCCGGTCTTTCGGATATTCTTCTTGTTGTGGAGGCAAGGGAAAAGTCCGGTACCTTTATTACGGTGGACAGGGCTTTGGAGCAGGGAAAACAGGTCTTTGTCATCCCCGGAAGAATCACGGACTCGTTATCCAAAGGCTGTAATAGATTAATAAGAGAGGGTGCGGCTGTTTGCCTTGGTAAAGAAGATATTCTGGAATGCTTTTCCATTGACACGGAGAAGGAGAGTGCGCAGCGACCATGCTTGGAGGGAGAGGAAAGAAAAGTATACGAAGCCTTGAGTGAGGAAAGAAAGCATGTGGATTACCTGTCAAAAAAATTAAACATGCCCTTAAAAACTTTATATGCCATACTGCTTCAACTGGAATTAGCGGGATATTGTACATCGGAAAGTAATTCTTATTATAAAATAAGTTTTTGACGAACTGTATCTAAGTCTTGCATTTTTTTTCTTCATCGTTTATATTGTCCACGTTTTATCAAAGAAGCGGTGTAATCATATTCAGGGAGGATTGGCTGTTTAATGGCAAATAACTTAATTATCGTAGAGTCTCCTGCGAAAGTAAAAACCATCAGTAAGTTTTTAGGAAAAAACTACACGATTGATGCAACTATGGGGCATTTTATTGATATGCCTAAAAGTTCTCTCGGTGTAGATGTGGAAAATGACTATGAACCGAAGTACATTACTATTCGAGGAAAAGGAGATCTCTTAAGTAAGTTAAAGAAAGAAGCCAAAAAGGCGGATAAAATCTATTTGGCGACTGACCCGGATCGAGAGGGAGAGGCAATCAGCTGGCATTTACAAAACGAGCTTTTAAAGGATGCGAAAAACGAAAAAAAAATTTCCCGTATCAGTTTTAATGAAATCACGAAAAAAGCAGTACAAAATGCCTTAAAGAATCCGAGAGAGCTTGATTTAAATCTCGTGAATGCACAACAAGCCAGAAGGGTGATGGATCGTTTAGTAGGGTACACTATTAGTCCCTTACTTTGGCAAAAGATAAGAAAAGGTCTTTCTGCCGGACGTGTTCAGTCCGTAGCATTAAAAATGATTTGTGACAGGGAGGCGGAGATTGCCGCTTTTGTTCCTGAGGAATACTGGAGCTTAAATGCTTTGCTTACTATAGGAAAGAAAACGCTGGAGGCTTCCTTTTACGGTAAAGAGAAAAAAATGGTTCTTGATAAGGAAGAAACCGTTTTATCGATACTTAAAGAAATCGGGAAGGCAAAGCTCACTGTGGTGGAAAAAAAGGAAGGCGAGAGAAGGAAGAAGGCTCCGCTTCCCTTTACGACTTCTACATTACAGCAGGAAGCGGCAAAGCTGCTTTCTTTTCCCACGCAGAACACCATGCGGATAACGCATAGTTTGTAGGAGGGAGTGCAAATTAAAGGTAGGGGTGTAGTAGGGCTGTTTACCTACTTGAGAACGGATTCAACCCGAATTTCCGAAGAAGCTCATCAGGCGGTTCTTCAGAAAATTGAGACGGAATACGGAGAAAAGTATTGTCAGAAAAAGCCTTCTGAGGAGAAGAAGGATGGGAAGATACAGGATGCTCACGAAGCAATTCGTCCAAGCTACTTGGATATTACGCCGTACGAAGCAAAAGACAGTCTTTCAAAGGACGAATATAAGCTCTATCAATTGATTTATAAGCGTTTTCTTGCTTCTCGGATGGAGGCTGCTGTGTATGAGACGGAAAGTATTAAGTTATCTGCGGGAAAGTATATTTTCAGCTTGAGCGGAAGCAGACTGAAGTTTGACGGATTTTTGGCAGTTTATATGTCGGAAGAGGATAAGAATGAAAAAAATATTTCTCTTCCTCCTATGGAGATAGGGGATAGTTTTCCGGTGAAGGAGTGGCTGAAGGAGCAGCATTTTACACAGCCTCCGGCTCATTTTACCGAAGCTTCACTAGTCAAGGCACTGGAAGAAGGGGGGATTGGGAGACCGTCTACCTATGCACCGACGATAGCAACTCTTCTTTTAAGAAGATATGTGAGTAAGGAAAAGAAAAATCTTTTTGTTACAGAGCTTGGTCATGCCGTCAATGAAATGATGTCTCAAAACTTTCCGACTATTGTAGATAAGGATTTTACCGCTAATTTGGAATCTCTATTGGATTCGGTCAGTGTCGGAAATACCGCTTGGAAAACCATTGTG
>CAUSIX010000290.1:0-2861 GCA_963531555.1 uncultured Oribacterium sp. | reverse complement strand
GTAAGGATTGCATTCTCCTCGAAAGCCTTTCTTAACTCCTCTGAAGCCTTGGACTGTAAAGCATCTCTGTGAGAAAGAACGACCTGTCCCTCTCCGTCATTAACCTTTTTAACCTTACATTCAATCTGATCTCCCTCTTTTACAACAGTAGTAAGATCCAATTGATTGTCCGCACTGTAATCGCTTCTTGTCATGATTCCATCGGACTTATATCCGATGTTCAATGCGATCTCATCAGGCTTTACACTGATGACTGTTCCCGTGACGATTTCTCCTGCGTGAACCGACTTAAATGATTCTTCAAGCAATTGTTCAAAACTCATTTCTGACATAAGTTAGAACCTCCTCTATAATTTCTTTTGGGGTGCTTGCCCCTGCTGTGATACCTACGTTGCGAATCGCTTCATCCGAGTTGAATTTGAGATCTTTCACCGTTTGTATCAGCTGGGTATTAGGACAAATCGCCTTGCATATCTCATATAACTTTTTCGTGTTAGATGAACTGCTCCCACCGATGACTATCATAGCATCGGACCTGCCAGCTAATTCTTTTGCTTCTGACTGCCGTTCGAAAGTTGCGTTGCAAATCGTATTGATAACAGAAGTATGATACCCCTTTTTTTTAAAAGTTTCAAGAACTGTTTTGAATTTATCAATATGGAAGGTTGTCTGGGCTACAACAAAAACCGTTTTCCCCTGTCCTTCAGGTAATTGCAAAACCTCTTCTACCCCTCTCAGTGCCGTAACATCGCCTTCTCCCCAACCGAGAATTCCCTGCACTTCCGGGTGCTCAGGATCTCCCATAACAATGACGGATTCTCCATTTTTACTGTGTTCCCGGACCAGCTGCTGAATTTTTCGTACAAAGGGACAAGAGCTGTCCACAATCTTCAAACCTCTATTTTCCAAAATTGCATAGATATTTTTCCCTACGCCGTGTGCACGAATAATAACAATCCCTTTTTGCAGATTTCCAAGCTCGTCCAAATCCTTGAGTACCACTACACCGCGTGACTCCAAGTCTTTCACTACTTTCTCATTATGTACAATGGCTCCATAAGTATAGATAGGAAGGCGATCCTTTAGCTCTTTTTTCTCTTCTTCTTCCAAAACACGGTATACGGCTTCCACAGCTCTTTCTACCCCAAAGCAAAAACCTGCGCTTTTAGCCAGAACAACCTCCATCTCAGTCCTCACTTCCTATGCAATAGGCAAGAATTCTATCTACCACCTCTTCAATGTTTAAGTCGGAGCTGTCGATAAAAATAGCATCCTCCACCTGTTTTAAGGGTGCCACTAAGCGATTCATGTCTCTCTCATCCCTTTTTTTTACTTCTTCTAAAATGCTTTCATAGTTTGCCGGTTCGCCTTTTTCCCGGAATTCCAACGTTCTCCGTCTTGCACGCACTTCCGCTGATGCGGTCAAAAAGAACTTTTTATTGGCATGGGGAAGTACTACAGAACCGATGTCTCTGCCGTCCATCACGCAAGAATGCTGCCTTGCCACATTCCTCTGCAAATCTAAAAGCTTCTCCCGAACGGAAGCATACTGTGAAATTACGGAAGCCCCCTCCCCTATTTCGGAGGTACGAATAAAAGCACTGCAATCCTTTCCATTGCAAAAGACCTTCTGTACTCCGTTTTCATAAAGGAGTTCTACATCAAGATTTTGAATCTCTTTTTCCACCGCTTTTTCATCAGCAAAGGGAACCCCTTTTTGCATGAGTCCGAACGCGAGACCTCTATATAAGGCTCCCGTATCCACATAATAGTAGCCAAGACTTTTTGCTACAGCCTTCGCAATAGTAGATTTTCCTGCCCCTGCAGGACCGTCAATAGCAATTGAATAGGGCATTTTTTCTCCTTTCACTTCACCTTCGATATTGTAAGGGACTCTGCAGCCGCCTTTCCTGCAAGGTATCCCGTGGAAAAAGCAATCTGCATGTTGTAGCCGCCTGTATAGGCATCTGCATCAATGAGCTCTCCGGCAAAATACAATCCCTCTACAGTCTTTGCCTCCATGGTTTTCTTGGAGAGAGCCTTCACATCAATTCCCCCTTTTGTCACTATCGCTTCCTTATACCCTCCGGTAGCGCCGATAGTAAAGCTAAAGCGATGAAAAAGCTTTAAAATCTTTTTACGTTCTTCTTTTTTACATTCCGAGGCTTTTTTTTCCAAAGCGACTCCCTCTTTCTCCAAGCGTTTACAGAAGCTTGAAAATAGCTGTTTCGGCAGCTTTTCTTTAATCAAATCTTTAAGGCTTTCCTTTCCCCTTTTTTCACATTCCGAAAGGAAAGTTCTGTCAAAGTCTTCCATTTCTCCCTTTAAATCAATGACAAGGACAAAAGTCCCCATAGGAGATTCGTGAATCATCGGGGAAAGTTCCGCGGAAAGAGAGAGTACGGTCGGTCCGAGTACGGAGTCCTTTTGAAAATAGAGTTCTCCCGTCTTTTTTCCGTAAACCTTTCCTTTTTCATCCTCTACTGTTGCCACTATATGCTTTAGCTTAAGTCCGGAAAGAGAGAAAATATCCTCTTCCAAAACCTCCATTTTGACCAGAGAGGGATAAAGCTTGGTGACGGGAATAGAGAACTCTTTCGCAAAACGATAGCCGTCTCCGGTAGAACCGGTAGAGGGATAGGAAAGGCCTCCCGTAGCAAGAATCAGCTTCTTGGTAAAAATATCCTCTCCTCCAATATTACAAAGAAAGCCATCCTCTTTTCTCTTCACTGTCTTCAAAGTCCGGTTGCATTCCACCTTGACCCCATACTTTTTTAAGGCAAATTTCAGGGCATCGGTTAAGGAGTAGGCCTTATCGCTGACAGGGAAAATTCTGCCTCCCCTCTCTTCCTTTAAGGGAC
>CAUSIX010000289.1:0-2866 GCA_963531555.1 uncultured Oribacterium sp. | reverse complement strand
TTAGAAATTCAAGAAATGAAAAAATTTATTCAAAGAATCTTTTGACTGAATATGCTTATAAAATAAAATAAAAAATATTAGCCTTATAACAATAATAGTATTTTTTCTTGCATTTTAGACTTGTCTGTGCTATTCTATACGAGCTGTTTTGTCATAAGACAAAATATAACCCTATAATATGTTCCGCTGACGAGACCGTGTATGAACATAGAATGTTTTGGAGGACTTGTATATGTCAAATTTTGAAATCATTAGAGAAATTGAACAGGCGCAGTTAAGACAGGAAGCCTTAGCACCGTTCAACACAGGAGATACCATTAAGGTATACAACAAGATTAAAGAGGGTAACAGAGAGAGAACCCAGATTTTCGAGGGAACCGTTTTAAAGATTCAGGGTGGTTCCAACAGAGAGACCTTTACCGTTCGTAAGTCCAGTAACGGTGTAGGCGTTGAGAAGACCTGGCCGATTCATAGCCCGTTCGTAGAGAAGATTGAAGTAGTTCGTAAGGGTAAGGTTCGTAGAGCGAAGTTGAACTACCTTCGTGATCGTGTTGGTAAGGCTGCTAAAGTTAAGGCTGCGAAGTAATTTAAACCATACAGTACAGGTGTTCCTTTCGGAGCACCTGTTTTTTTCTAAGGAGTGTTATGAAAGAAAGAACGATTTTTCAAAAGTTTATTCATACTCTGGTGGACATCCTTGGTCTTCTTTCTTTGGCCTGGTTCATTGTCTACAGCTTCTTCTCCCTTTACCGGGTTTCGGGGCACAGCATGGAGACAGCTCTTTCCACAGGCGATACCGTTCTCATTGATGAGTTGAGCTATCGTTTTATTAAGCCGAAAAGGATGGATATCGTGCTGTTCCAAAGAGCGGATAAGTCTTATAATATGAAGCGGATAGTCGGTCTTCCCGGTGAAACCGTGATTATTCAAAATGGAAGAATCTATATTAACGGAGAGCTTCTGGAAACTACAAAGATTTCTCCCATCGCTTTACCGGGCTTGGCCAAGAATCCCGTAGAGCTTGGGAAAGACGAGTATTTCCTTATTGGAGACAATACGGATTCCTCGGAGGACAGTCGTTTTCAGAATATTGGAAATGTGCATTTTTCGCAGATACGGGGAAGAGTCTGGTTTCGCCTGCTTCCTCTTCGGAAAATGAAGCTCATAGTATAGAAAGGAGCCGGAAGTGAAAATACAGTGGTATCCCGGGCATATGGCAAAAGCCAAGAGAAAGATGAAAGAAGATCTACCCCTTGTCGATGCAATTATTGAAGTGATAGACAGCCGTTGTCCTAACTCTTCCCGTAACCCGGAAATCGACATTTTGGCTAAAGACAAAGCCAGAATCATGCTTTTTAACAAGGCTGACCTTGCGGATCCGGCAAGAACAAAGAGCTTTATGGAAAGCTTTCGGAAGCAGGGCTTTTATACCATGGAAATGGACGCCAGAAGCCGTTCCAGTGTAAAGGGCGTAAGTAAGCTTGTCATGGAGAGCTGTGCGGAGCTTTTAGAAAGAAAGAAGCAAAAAGGGATTCTTTCTCAAAGCATCAAAGCCATGGTTCTCGGTATTCCGAATGTCGGGAAATCCACCTTTATCAACGCCTATGTGGGAAAGGCCACGGCGAAAACCGGAAATAAGCCCGGAGTCACTAAGGGAGCACAGTGGATCAAGATTGGAAAGGAACTACAACTTCTCGATACGCCGGGAATCACCTGGCCGAAATTTGAAAGAGAGATTGTGGGCTTGAATCTTGCGCTCATCGGTTCTATTAACGATGAGATACTGCCGATAGAAGAGCTTATCTTTTATCTTCTAAAATATCTTACCCGTTATTACGGCTCGGCTCTTGTTTCCCGCTATGGAGAATCGCTTTTAGGGAAAGAAGAAGCTTTGGAAGCAATGGATGCCATTGCCATAAAAAGAGCCTGCATCAAAAAGGGTGGCGATATTGATTACACGAAGGTATCGAGACTCATTCTGGATGATTTTCGAAGCGGAAGACTGGGAAGAATCAGCCTCGAGCATCCCATAAAATGGGAAGAAGACAGCCAAATGGAAGTATAGATTTATGAGAATTTTCAACGCATAAAAGAATATTCCCATGCTTCGAAAAGGAATGAATTTTAATAGGATAAGATATGACCGATAAAGCAAGAGAAAAGGAAGAGCTTAGGCTCGAGGAAATGCGAAAAGAGGAGAGGGCGGTACTCGATTTCAGTCCGATAGCAGGAGTGGATGAAGCGGGACGAGGCCCCTTGGCAGGACCAGTGGTTGCAGCCTGTGCTGTGATTCCTTTGGATTATCCCTTTTACTATTTAAATGACTCGAAAAAGATGTCCGAGAAAAGAAGAGAAGCGCTTTTTGAGGTCTTACAGAAAGAAGCCATTGCCTTTGGAATCGGCATTGTTTCTCCGGAAAGAATCGATGAAATCAACATCTTACAGGCGACTTATGAAGCTATGCGAGAGGCGCTGAAGGATATGGAGAAGCATTTTTCTCTTAGCCCGAAGATTCTTCTAAACGATGCAGTGACGATTCCGGGAATTTTGATTCCGCAGAAGGCTATTGTTCACGGTGATGCGAAGTCTTTATCCATTGCTGCAGCCAGTGTCTTAGCCAAGGTGACAAGGGATCATATCATGTTCGAATTCGATGAACAATATCCTAAATACGGTTTTAAGCAGCATAAGGGCTACGGGACAAAGGTCCATAGAGAAGCCATTCTTACACACGGCCCCTGTCCTATTCATAGAAGAAGCTTTTTAAAGAATTTATATAGTTAATATAAGTAAACTGCTAAAGAGAATGCAATCTCGATTTGCAGACTTCCCTATGAATAATCAGTGCTTTAGAAATAGCACAACG
>CAUSIX010000288.1:0-2871 GCA_963531555.1 uncultured Oribacterium sp. | reverse complement strand
TGAAAAGATTCAGAAGCAAGGTTCTGTCAATAACCGGTACTCTGATGAGTCCAATCTCCACACCCTCACTGAAGCCTCTTTGCTGCGCCTTCGTAATGATCTCCTTGATTGCTTTTTCGGGAATACGATAGCAGGCATCTTCAAAGGCGAGATCTTCCACCGTCTTTCTGATAAACTCTTCTCCCTTTCCCTTCTTTGCGCCAAGCTCCCACATCGCTTTAGCATGTCCTCCGGCCTGCGCATCAATCATTTCTTCTCGAATGTTGAAATTATGGTGACTGAGTAAAGCCGCCTTCTTTACCACGGAAGAAATGTCCTCATTGGACAATTCAATGGCATAGTGAGGCTTTTCTCCCCCCGTAAGCCCTATTCCGATACACGCAAGGTTCGGTGTCTCTTTCAGACTCTCCTTAATCTGCGGGTGATTCCATGAAAGAGGTTTCTTCTCCTGATTGTCAAGGACAATAAAACGAACATTCGTAAACATGCGATACTCTTGCTTTAAAATGCGATATGCCGTATCCGTTGCCAGAGAATAGACCGCAACATAAATATTCATACGGGGATTCTTTTCCACAAACGAACGGAATTTAACCACATTTTCCCGCGCTTCTCCCGAAGAGAGCTCTCTGGAGAGCTTCTCCACTTCCATAGGAATCGTAGGACGGCGCCTCATATAGATAAAAAGTTCATACTTACTTTCCGGAATGCGAATACTGTCCTTTCCGGTCAAATAAGCATTATCAATATCATTTTTTACGGCATTCATCATATCCGTCAGTTCTTTTCTTGCATCGGCATTCTGCGGATACGGACAAGTCATAAGGCACTTTATTTCTTCATTCCTATCATTTTTTTGAATCAAACGAATCTGTCCAAGTTCTTTTTCTTGGACAATATTCAAACTCTCCGCGATAGTAATCGTGGCAATTTTTTCTCCTTTTACACTCAGAACGCGGACCGGTTTCAAGACCTTGTCTTCTTCGTTTAAGATTTCTTCCTCTTCCGACGTTCCGAAAATCATATCCATTAGCGACATAAGCTCTCCCTCTCTCATTCCCTAATTCTCCTTCTTTTTATCGACATTCTTTTCAAAAAAAATAAGTATTGTCTTTTCAAATTTGCTCTTTTCAAATTTTCGGAAAAAAAGCACAGCTTTTCCGCCAATATGCTATACTACGAGCGAGCATCGGGATGAGGATCATGAAGAATCCCGAAAAACAGAGAGTCAGCGAATAAGGAGAAAACTATGATTACCAATGACAAGGGAGTGATTCCTTTAAAACACCGGGTTATTGAAGGCCTCGCGAGGCTAGCGTGGAAAAATGATGTAAATGAAGAAAGCAAAGAGCGTCTGGTCAGAGAGCTCTCCCCCGGCCCCAAGGCCGTTTTCCGCTGCTGCGTCTATAAGGAAAGAGAGATTCTACGAAGAAGAATTCGTCTTGCCTGTAACGAAGATGCCAACCCCTGTCGTAAAAGCAGTAATATCATTCAGGTCATCGATCCGGCCTGTGAAGAGTGCCCCATCTCTTCCTATTCCGTAACGGACAACTGCCGTCTCTGTCTCGGAAAAGCCTGTCAAAACAGCTGCCACTTCGGTGCCATCACGATGACGGATCAGCGTGCACACATCGATCCTATGAAGTGTAAGGAATGTGGGATGTGTGCTGCAGCCTGCCCTTATAGTGCTATTGCACATTTATCCCGTCCCTGTAAAAAACCCTGTCCGGTAAATGCCATTACTTATGACGAAAACGGACTCTGCGTCATCGATGACGAGCGTTGCATCCGCTGCGGACAATGCGTACACTCCTGCCCCTTCGGCGCCATTTCCACGAAAACCAACGTCCTCGATGTCATTTACGCTATTCAGTCCGATAAAGAGGTCTATGCCATGTGTGCCCCGGCTACGGAAGGACAGTTCGGAAAAGATATTTCCATGGGTGCAGTTCGTACAGCGTTAAAAAAACTCGGCTTTAACGATATGGTGGAGGTCGGCCTCGGCGGAGATATGACAGCCGCTTACGAAGCGCTCGAATGGTCGGAAGCAAGAAAAGAGGGGAAGAAAATGACCACTTCCTGCTGCCCCGCCTTTATTCACCTTCTGCAAAAACATTTTCCGGAGCAGTACAAGGAAAATATGTCGGAAACGCTTTCTCCCATGGCAGCCGTTTCCCGCTATTTAAAAGCCATTCACCCCGGATGTATTACCGTTTTTATCGGTCCCTGTATGGCTAAAAAATCTGAATCCCAAGAAATGGGAATTAAGGGAAATGCCGACTATGTGCTCTCTTTCGGAGAGTTCACCTCCCTCCTTCGCTCAAAAGACATCAACCTCGAAGCGGAAGTACAGGCTTATCAGGAAG
This sequence comes from uncultured Oribacterium sp., assembly GCA_963531555.1. Classification (GTDB taxonomy): domain Bacteria; phylum Bacillota; class Clostridia; order Lachnospirales; family Lachnospiraceae; genus Oribacterium. The sequence continues at coordinate 505 of CAUSIX010000288.1, read as the reverse complement.
CCTCTCTCTGGGGTAAGAACTTTGCAAGCTCCGGCGGTGTTGCGAACGCCGTCATGGAGTGTATGCGTGAGCGAGGTGAAGACACCACCGACATCAAACTTCGTGCCTGCTCCGGCGGAAAAGAGTGTGTAACGGCACTTACTCTTCTGAAAATCGGAAAGCTCCCGGAAGACTTTATCGAAGGTATGGCCTGTGAGGGCGGCTGTGTGGGCGGTCCTTCCAAGCATAAAGCGGAAAATGAAATCAAAAAATCCAGAGAAAGCCTCTTAGGTGAAGCGGATACCAGAAGGGTGCTCGACAATCTGAAAAACTACCCTATGGACAAATTCAGTATGATGAGATCGGAGTAAGCATGGATATCAAGGAATCTTATGCAATACAAAAGATAAGCGTTCATTTATGACTCACTCTTATCTACGGTACTTTTAAAAACAAAATCCCCCTGAACGTACTTAAGAATTCTTAAGCCTGTTCAGGGGGATTTGATTCTTAACAAGTGCAGGCG
>CAUSIX010000287.1:0-2875 GCA_963531555.1 uncultured Oribacterium sp. | reverse complement strand
ATACACTTTTTTCTTCCTCCATTTCAACTGATTCACGTTCAAGATTAACTGCTGTGATTTTATCGCAATAGTCCTGTGCATTGCAATAAATATTAATTTTTAATTTTTGCTTTAATTTTAGCTTTGAACTATTATTTTTATTAAAAATACTTTTCACTCGAAAAATATACTTGCTACGGTTTATACCGAATAAATTATAGAGAAATTCTTTTTACCGAAATATATATAATAGGAAGTATGCAGCGCAATATATACCCTGTATTTCCTATGACGTACATCACTTAGGGGAAGAAAAAAGGAGTATTTGACATGGAATTTCCAAAAGAATTTTTTTTGGATGAAGTCAGAGAGGGTTTCTATATTCCTGCCATGATGAAGCGAGCATGGGCGGCAGAACTGGAAATCTTAGTCGAAATAGATAAAATTTGTGAAAAACATAAGCTTCGATATTATCTCGATTATGGGACCCTTTTAGGTGCTGTTCGTCACAAGGGATTCATTCCTTGGGATGATGATATAGATATTATGATGTTTCGACATGATTATGAAATATTTTCTGAAGTTGCACAGGCGGAGCTTCCGGAAGAATTGCTTTTTCGTTCCTTAAGGGAGGATGAGCGAAATAATGAGCTGGTGAGTTCCGTACAACATAGACAAATGCTGATTTCTTCCCCTTTCCTCGGAAAATATCATAATTATCTTTACGGTGCGGGTGTGGATATTTTCCCTTATGATTTTGCCTCGAAAGAGCAGGAAAAAGAAGAAGAGAGACAAGCTCTTTTTAAATCTTTATGTATTTTACTCTCCTTTCCTTCCTTGCAAGGGGAAAACCAAACTGTTTTAGAGCACGAAGCAAGAAAAGTGGAAAAAATCTCCGGCACAGAGCTTTTCCATTCTTCAAATTATAAAAAAACTTTACTTAGACTTTTAACCGCTTGTTTCACCCAATTTAAGCAGAACGAAGAAGAAATCATCAATTTGTTGGATCTTTTTCTTTACAAGAATCGTGAAATAGCCCGTTTTAAAAAGGAATGGTACGATAACGAAAGCTTATTAGACTTTGAATTTTTCTCTCTTCCTGCACCTAAAGAATATAAAAAAGTAATTTCCCAAAAATATAAGGATTACCTTCGATTTGAAAAAGGAGGCGGCGTGCATGACTATCCCGTCTATCGAAAGATGGAGGAGGAGTATAGAAAAGGGATTGGTGAGAAGCTTTTTTATCAATATTCTATAAAGCGGAACGACTTGAAAAGGAGAAAAAATATATCAGCTGCTCCGTGCAATCAAGACAGAACCGGTATCCGGAGGCCACGCATTTTTTTCCTCCCCAGCCTGCATTCCCGTTGGGAAGCTATGAGAGGTTTATTTTTAGAAGCAAGCAAAGATGACACGGTGGACTGCTTTGTCTTACCTATCCCTTACTTCTATAAAGACGGACTCGGCAATTGCTCTCCGGCCCAATGGGATTATTCTCTTTTTGAAAATGAGCTGGGTACGGACAGTCCCTGCCTACTGGATTTTAGAGAATTAGATTTAAAAAACATTCTTCCGGATGTGATTTTCATAGATGAGCCTTACGATGAATATAACTTAAGTTTTATGGTGGATCCGACATTTTTCAGTAAACATCTGAAACAATGTACAAAACAACTTATTTACCTTCCCTGGTTCATCAGTTCTGAAATAGATTTGGAAGACCCGGCAGACGGAAAAGCTATTTTGAATGCAGATAATTATGTAATTATGCCGGCTATAGTACATTCCGATTATGTGATTTTACAATCCGAAGGAATGGTAAAGCTCTATCAAAGCCTTTTGGAAAAAGAATGCGGAAAAGAGTACGCGGAGTACTGGAGAGAAAAACTTCTTCCTTTAGGAAGCTCTTTGTTTGACAAGACGGAGAAGGAAGAGAATTACGGTTCTCACGCAATATGGGAACGTGTACGGATTGTTTTAAAAACAGATGAGAGGTTTTAACTGAGGAGATATTTTATATGATTAAAGTGATTACCTATGGTACCTACGATTTACTGCATAATGGTCATCTTCGCTTATTGGAACGGGCAAAGGCCATGGGCGATTATCTGATTGTGGGCGTTACCTCCGATAACTATGATCGAAACCGAGGGAAAATCAATGTGAAGCAGTCCTTAACCGAGCGTATTGAAGGCGTAAAGAAAACAGGTCTTGCGGACGAAATCATCGTAGAAGAATACGAAGGGCAAAAAATTGACGACATCCAAAAATACGATGTCTCCATTTTTACCGTCGGTTCCGACTGGGAGGGTCATTTTGACTATTTAAAAGAATATTGCTCCGTAGTTTATCTGCCGCGAACCGACGGTGTTTCCAGCAGTGAAATCCGTGCAGAAAATCGCAAGATTAATCTTGGTCTTTTAGGGGGATTTGAGGAAAATGTTCTGAACAAGTACTATCAGGAAAGTACTTTGGTAAACGGAATCAGTGTAACTGCGCTTTTTAATTCCAGCAGATTTGCCGATGCCACCATAGAGGATTATGATGATTTTTTAGACGATTGCGACTCGGTCTATATTCTCTCTCACCCGGAAAGGCATTATAAGGAAATCAAGCACGCCTTGGAAAAGGGTAAGCATGTACTTTGTGAAGCCCCCATTGCCTTAAACAGAAAGGATTGCGAAGAGCTTTTTTCTATTGCAACGAAAAATAATGTAATTCTCATGGAAGCCATAAAAACGGCTTATTCCAATGCCTATAACCGGCTGATTCTTCTGGTAAAAACCGGTCTTATCGGAAAAGTCGTTTCTATAGATTCTACCTGCACCAGTATGCAAGTTCTAGACAACAGGCAAGTGGAAAACTCCTGGAACAGTATCTGTGCCTGGGGTCCTAC
>CAUSIX010000286.1:0-2901 GCA_963531555.1 uncultured Oribacterium sp. | reverse complement strand
ATCGGTTTTCTCGAACCAGGCTTCCCTCTCTTACCTCATAAAAGCGAATCGGATTCCTGCCAAGAAAAGAAATCACACTAAAAAGAATATAGAGAGCAATAATCACAAAGATTACTCCCTCTATATTGAAAGTAAATTTTCTTTTTTTTAAAACCGTAGTATTCGACATGACTATAATGCTATAGCAATATGATCCTTTAAATCTTCAGGAACCTCTTCTTTGCTCATAGATAAGCTGATAATAATATTAATCTTATACTTGTCGGAAAGAGTATCCAAACTTCTTATGCAATCTGTAATGGGTTTTCCCTCCAAAGAGGCCAGTTTTAGAAAACTATCGAGAAAAAGATATTCCAAATCATGATCTTGAGAAATAATACCGCTGATAAAACCTACAAAGGCGTCTTCCGATTCCAGTTGAAATTCATTGACATTGATTAAGCGAACTTTATTGTTAAGCTCATACATGTGTTGTGCGGAACGATCCAAAAAATCTACATTTCCGTTGCATTCCTGTACAACTGCATTCGCCTTATCAATCAGTTGCTTTGTCTTGCCTTTTCCTCTTTGTCCTACAATAAATTGAACCATTTCATCCTCCTCCTTGACAGAACAAGATTATTGCTTTTCTGTAAACTTATGAAAAAAGTATAGTACATTCAGGATATCTTAGCAAGCAAGTTTGTCATATTTTGATAAAGATTGTCCTTGCTTTCGCTCTTCATCACAACCGAAATATAGGAAATAGAGCTGTCCTTTTTTTCCGTATTCAGTGCCAAACAATACCCTGCATCTTTAGTGGTTCCTGTCTTTGCACCCGTGATACGAAGTGCATCAGGAAAGACTCTTTCTCCTGTGCTGTAAAGGTTTGTTGCTTTCCATACCTGAGATTTCCTTGCTCCATTCCTGTCTTTATAAATAACTTGATATTCTTTTTTGGAAAGTATCTCCCGTAAGTCTTTATTTTCCATAACCGCTTTTAAGATTAGGTAAATATCATAAGAAGAAGTATAATGATTCTCATCGGGAAGTCCGTGAGGATTCGTAAAATGAGAAGATAATGCTCCGAGCTTCACCGCTTCCTCATTCATTTTTTCAACAAATCGGTCCACAGATCCCGCACTGGCTTCCGCTACCGCTACTGCGGCATCGTTTCCGGAAGGAAGCAGCATACCGTAAAGCAGGTCTCGTATCTTTAAACTCTCACCAACTTGCAAAAAAGCCGTAGAGGAACCGCTCACTTTAATAGAAGACGAAGGAGAAATCACAAACTCCTGATCCAAATCCTGAACCGTATTGACACAAACCAGAGCTGTCATCAGCTTTGTGATGCTTGCCGGATACATCCGTTTAAAGGGGTTTCTGTAAGACAGGGCTTGGTCAGCGTTTTCCTTATCTTCTTCAATCAAAATAAAGCTCTCCGCATCCATCCCCTGTTCATTGTAGCTTTGGTCGAGAGGAAGTGCCAAATGCTCGGCAAAAGTTTCCGTACTATGTTCCGTTTCATCGCTCACCGATACGGAAGAGAGACGTTGCAGGCTTTGCTCCTCCGAAAAGGCCTTCTTTAACTTCCTTCTGCAGGAGCTGAGAAGCATAATCATTACGAAAAATATAAAAAAGAGAACCCGCCGTACTCTTCTTCGGCCGGTTTCTCTCTTTTTCTTATCTCTTATTCGACTAAAAAAATTGTTTATCCGATATTTCTCCACTCCAATTCCCCTCTTTCCAAAGCATGAATAAGCAGTTCGGCCGTAGCCAGATTGGTTCCGATGGGAATATTGTACATATCACAAAGACTTAAAATAGAACTCAAATCAGAACGCTCATCCATTCCTGAATTCGGATCTCTTAAAAAAATAATCATATCCAAATTCCCCTGCTCGATTTGAGAAGCAAGTTGTCTTGTTCCTCCGGTCTCCCCGGGTAAAAACTTATGAACCTTCAGATTGGTAACTTCTTGTACCAGATTTCCCGTAGTACCGGTCGCATATAATTCATGTCTTGCTAAAATACCCCTATATGCAATACAAAAGTTTTGCATGAGTTTCTTCTTTGAATCATGCGAAATCAACCCCACTTTCATATCCTACTCCTCCTATGTTTTTCTTTGCAGGGCAACATTGAGAACAATTCCGAAACCAAAATAAACAGATAGAAGGGAACTCACTCCTCTGGAAAAAAAGGGAAGCGTAATTCCGGTATTGGGGAAAAGCCCGGTTGCCACGGCAATATTGGTATAGGTCTGGAAACCAATCCAGGCCATCACTCCCACACAAATTAACCGACCGCTTAATGTCTTCGCTCTATAAGCTATTATAAGGCATTCTATGATAATCAACAAGAAGAGAATAATAATAATTATGGAGCCTCTAAATCCTAGTTCCTCCCCTATTACGGCGAAAATAAAATCATTGTCTTCTTCGACCAGAAAGTTTCCGTTTTTTACGGAAAAAATGGAATGGTTGAAAATGACCTTCACTTTGAACATCACGGAACCGATAGCCATAATGGAATACATCTGCTGTGCATATCCGCTGGAATTCTCATCAGGCTTCAAAAAAGTCAGGATTCTTTGCACCTGATACCCCTGTAAAATGGGGATTTTATCATAGAGCCCGGAAGAAAAAAGATAGAAAAGAAGAAGTAATACCACTGCCGCCATTCCCAAAAATACCATGACAAAGCGGAGCTTTAGCGGAGATGCATAGGTCATGGCAAAAACAATAACCGTCATAATGATGGCTGTGGAGAGATTGGGCTGAATCAGCACAAGTCCTACCGGAAGCAGTAAATATAACCCCTCTAAAAGCAAGCCGTGCGCTGTATTGATATCTTCCTTCGTTTTCTGTAAATATTCTGCAAAAAATAAGATTAATGCTACTTTAACAAACTCAGCCGGCT
>CAUSIX010000285.1:0-2904 GCA_963531555.1 uncultured Oribacterium sp. | reverse complement strand
GGGAGAAGCGACCTGTGTTTTTTGGGATCATAACTAGAGTGTGCCTGAAAAGACGGATATTCTTGTAAATGCAACACCGATTGGATTTGTAAACAAAGAAGAAAAGCCTAATATTGAATACGAATCAATTCATTCCCAAATGGTTGTATGTGATGTTATTCCAAATAGTGTGAATACACTATTTCTGGAAGAAGCTAAAAAGATTGGTTGCAATACATTTAATGGAATGCAGATGCTTGTTAATCAAGGGGCTATTGCATTTGAGCTTTGGACTGGATTGGAGGCTCCGCTTCAAGTCATGTTAGATGCATTGGCAAAAGAGTATGGGGATTAAAGATGTTGAAACAAGATGAAAAAAACACATTAGTTGAAAAGTGTCTTAAGGAAGAAGAAAAATTTCAATTCGACAAATTTTCTCAAACTGATGCCCAAAAACTTGGAGGTTTGCTTTACAAATGTAGTCTTTGGTATGATAAGCCTGTTGCTATTGAAATACGTATGAATCATCTTTTAGTTTATCGATTTTTTCCGGATGGAACCAATAAGAATAATGAGCTATGGTTAGAGGCCAAAGCTAACACGGTTGATATGCTTGGAGTTAGTTCACTTCACCTTTTTGCTGAAATAGAAGCCGGTGGAGATAAACTTGAAAAGAGAAGAATGGATGAAAAAAAATTTACTATCTATGGTGGTGGATTTCCTTTGATTATACGTGACTGTGGAGTTGTTGGTTCGATATGTGTTTCCGGATTAGAACATACAAAAGACCATCAGGTTATAATAGATGCGTTAACCGAGTATTGGAAGAAGGAGGTTTAGTAATTGCAAAATGTCCGGAGCAAATAAATTCTCCGTACGATAAAATCTGCCAGCATAAGTACTGGCAGATTTTTGTAAATAGTGTAGTCCTATTTTTTGCCACTATAAAAATTTAGATAATAGTGTAAAGGAGTTCACATTTTTTAAAAGGAAGTCTTTGCTTGTTTTTGCGGTCTTTTTGGGAAGTGGATAAGCGACAGGAGGTTTCAGCATAATTCCGGAGACTCTCAAATTTTCTAAAAAATCCGAGGGATAGAATTCTCTGATGAAGATTTTCCTTCCCTACCATTCTCCCTCTATAAATTCTTTGGTTTCGGGCCGCTCAGGATGAGCAAAAAACACCTCCTTTTCGCCACTTTCCCACAGCTCTCCCTCATGGAAGAAGAGAATCTGGTCGCCGATACGCTTCGCTTCGGAGAGGATGTGGGTCACGATAATCATGCTGTATCTTTCTTTGAGATTCTGCAGGAGCTCTCCGGAAATTTCCTCCCAAAGTCCTACGTCTTTAAGCTTTTGCAGGATTAATTCCTTCTGCTCGGCTTTGTTCTTGATACCGTAATACTCTAAGGCATAAGTCATATTTTTATAAATGGAAAAAGGAAAAGGACTGGGGTTTTGAAAGACCATGGCAATCTGCTCCAGTCGCTTTTCTTTTTGCTTTGTCAGATTTTCTCCGGAATCCGGAAATGCAGATTTCGGAGTATTTGTCTTTTGCCGTAGGAAAGGCTCAGATTTTTCACTTCCAAAATGGGACTTGTAGATAAAATGGAATTTGTAGATTCGGTAGACATTTTATTCTCCTGAAATAGCTTTTTTAATCTTTCGGATATTTCTTATTCCATTCGATTTTGCGATTGGTAACGTCCGGAAGAGTTCTCGTTAAATTTTTTGTTTTTATGGCAGTTACTTTTATTTTTGCCATTTCCTGTGGCAGTAAGCGGTCAGAAGGCTGGCTATTCCGTTGCCAATCAATAAAAGAAAGAGCATCACCAAAGCGGTTCCGTAGGCTCTGGATAAGGAGGAACCACCTTGCACCAGAAGCAGATAAAGATGCAGGGGAAGCGCCATAGCCGGGGACAGTAAGGAAGTGGGACTTTTCGCAAAGGCGACTCCTCCGGTAAATAAAATCGGCGGTGTGGCACCGAGAGCAAAGCAAAAGGCCAGAAGCATGGTGGAAAGAAGCTCCGGTAAAGTATAAGGAAGCACAAGCTTTCTCAAGGTATAGCCTTTGGAGCAGCCCAGACTTTCGGAAGACTGGAGGTAGCTTTTCGGCACTTCTTCAAATATCTTTTCCATACGGATTTCCATGAAGGGGAAAATCATAATCGCCAGAGCGATGGCGCCGGAGAGTACCGAGCGCCCCAGCTTCAGTTGGTATACAAATAAGCTGTAGGAAAAGAGTCCCAACACAATGGAAGGAACGCCGGAGAGCAGGTGAATGAAGAAGTGCAGGCACTCTTTTTTTCTGCCTTCCTTCGCATAAAAGACCATGAAAATGGCGGTAAAAAGGCTTGGCAGTCCTGAAAGCACCAAAGCCGTAAGGGAAAAGGCCAAAGAACCGGTGATGGCGGGGAATATTCCGCCCTCTTCCCGGTAGCAAGGAGATGTGGCGTCGCTTCTTCCCTATTTTCCACGGAATACACAGAAAGAGACTTCGCAGTGATTGGATTAGGACTGCCTGCTCGAGAAGTAAATTTCGCAGTGATCGGATCAGGACTACCTGCTCGAGATGTAAATTTCGAAGTTCGCGGTCTTTCTCCCATTTTCACCAGCAAATGAATCAGCGCGACCAGCAGTAAAAGCACCAGCCCCGAGGCATAGAGGGCGTGGTAGTGGAGAGAATGATACTCCGCACTACCCATTACCAGCGCAATGAGTGAAGCAATGGTTTCGCCCTTGGAAAGCAGGACAGCAGCCAGTATAAGACACAGGAGCCTGTTCTCACGCCCATTTTCAAAAAGAGAGGCTTTCCTACCGTTAAACCGATAAAGCCGTAAACCACGGAAGGGATGCCGGAAAGTAAGTCCAAAAGGGGATAGAGGATGCGTCGTCCCTTCTCCCAAAAGTAAAAGGCGAAGAAAATGC
>CAUSIX010000284.1:0-2948 GCA_963531555.1 uncultured Oribacterium sp. | reverse complement strand
GGTCTGAAATGGGGGGAATCCGGAACCTTCACCAATTCAGACTTTTATTCATAACGAGTATCGCTCGCAAAGCGTGCGGTATCTCGTTGTTTTATTGCCGATCTCCTTATTATTCAGGGAATTATGGAATAAGGGAATGAATTTACATGATTGATTTTCTTCTGCACTAAAAAAAAACATGTATTTATTGATTTTTTTGCTACAATAGGAAAGTTAGAGAAAATATTAACATAGACTTATACCTAGCTAATCTAGGCAGGAAACACGGAGGAGAGCATGTACAAAATCACTAGAGTCGAGCATCTCGTTGATAAAGACTGGCTCATGGATGTGGAAGCACCTTATGTGGCTCGTAAGGCGGAACCGGGGCAGTTTATGATTGCAAAGCTAGGGGAACTTGGAGAAAGAATTCCCTTAACCATCGCAGATTTTGATAGGGAGAAGGGAACCATTACCATTGTATTTCAGGTAATCGGGGCATCTACGGAAAAGTTCAGCCACTTGAAGGTTGGCGATTATTTTACCGATATCGTAGGTCCCTTGGGACGTCCTTCCGAGCTTGTAGAGATGACGAAGGAAGAACTGGAGAAGGAAAACATCATCTTCATTGCCGGCGGTGTAGGGGCAGCTCCCGTTTATCCGCAGGTGAAGTGGCTTCATGAAAGAGGAATTGAAGCGGATGTTATCTTAGGGGCAAGAAATAAGGATCTTCTTATAATGGAAGAGGATCTTCGTAAAGTGGCGAAGAATGTATATGTAACGACAGATGACGGTTCTTACGGCGATAAAGGCGTGGTAACTGACGTTTTAAAGCGTCTGGTTAATGAGGAAGGAAAGAAATACACTCGTTGTATTGCTATCGGTCCTGTTATTATGATGAAGTTCGCAGCGCTTACAACCAAAGAACTGGGAATTCCGACCATTGTTTCCATGAACCCGATTATGATTGACGGAACGGGAATGTGCGGCGCTTGTCGTCTGGTTGTAGGAGACCAGGTAAAGTTTGCTTGCGTAGACGGACCGGAGTTTGACGGACATTTGGTTGACTTTAATCTGGCCATGAAGAGACAGCTGACTTACAAGACAGAAGAAGGACAGGCACTTCTGGAACTGTTGGAAGCTGAGAAGTCCCATGGTGGATGCGGAAATTGCAACTAAGGGAGGGGAATTATGGCTGATATGATGAAAAGAGTTCCTGTAGCTGAGCAGGAACCGAAGGTTCGTGCAAAAAACTTTGAAGAAGTATGTTTAGGATATACGGAAAAAGAAGCGATGGAAGAGGCAGTTCGTTGCTTGAATTGTAGAAATCCGAAGTGCGTAGTAGGTTGCCCCGTATCCATTCAGATTAATGAATTTATTCACGAGGTAAAGGAAGGAAACTTCGAGAAGGCGGCAGAAGTCATTGCCCGTTCTTCTGCGCTTCCTGCTGTTTGCGGAAGAGTATGCCCGCAGGAGACACAGTGTGAGGGTGTTTGTATCCGCGGCATTAAGGGAGAGCCTGTTGCCATCGGAAAGCTGGAGCGTTTCGTAGCGGACTGGGCGAGAGAGCATGGCTTCCAGGCTGCTCAAGCAGGAGAGCCGAACGGAAAGAAAGTGGCTGTAATCGGTGCAGGTCCTGCAGGACTTACCTGTGCGGGTGATTTGGCAAAGCTTGGCTATGATGTAACGATTTTTGAAGCTTTCCATGAGCCGGGCGGCGTGTTGCAGTACGGTATCCCGGAGTTCCGTCTTCCAAAGACCAAGGTTGTTGGACCGGAAATTGAAAATGTAAAGAAGCTCGGCGTAAAGATTTTGACCAACGTATTTGTAGGTCGTTCCATTACCGTGGATGAGCTTTTAAATGAAGAAGGTTTTGATGCCGTGTTCCTGGGAACCGGAGCAGGTCTTCCGAAGTTTATGAATATCCCGGGAGAGAGTGCAAACGGTGTATTTTCCGCCAATGAGTTCCTGACCAGAAACAACCTGATGAAGGCTTATCTTCCGGAATCCGATACACCGATGCGTGCCGGAAAGAAGGTGGTAGTCGTAGGTGGCGGTAACGTTGCTATGGACGCTGCAAGAACCGCACTTCGTCTGGGAGCAGAGGTACACGTTGTTTACCGCCGTTCCGAGGAAGAGCTTCCTGCAAGAAAAGAAGAAGTGCATCATGCAAAGGAAGAGGGCATTATCTTCGACCTTCTGCAAAATCCGATAGAGATTCTTACTGATGAAAATGACTGGGTAACCGGTGTAAAGATTGTAAAGATGGAACTTGGTGAGCCTGACGCTTCCGGAAGAAGAAGACCGATTGAGATTCCGAATTCCGAGTATGTGATGGATTGCGATACGGTAATCATGTCTCTCGGAACCTCTCCGAATCCGCTGATCAGTTCTACAACGAAGGGACTCGATACGGACCGTAGAGGCTGCATCATTGCCAAAGAAGAAAACGGAGAAACCACAAAGACTGCTGTATATGCGGGTGGTGACGCCGTTACCGGAGCAGCTACCGTTATTCTTGCGATGGGTGCAGGAAAGGCTGCAGCAAAGGGAATTCATGAATTCCTTTCCAAGAAATAAAACAGGAAGAAGAAATACTCCTACGAAAAAGTGCTCGAGACATTGATGTGACATCAAGGTCTGAGCACTTTTTCTTTTCATAACGAGTATCGCTTGCAAAGCATGCGGTATCTCGCCGGGGCATTTTTTCCCTTTTGTTTTTCGCTCTTAACAAGTGGTGCAAGCGAAGTCTTAGACAGCTCTGGTATACTTCTTTAAGAAGGCTTTTTCTTCTTCGTTTAAGTGTGGAGCAATCTCTTCATAAACTCGTTTATGATAATCGTTTAGGAGCTTTCTGTTTTCCTCATTTAACATATCGAGACTTATGGCATCAAGGTCAAAAGGAATCATGGTGATGGTTTCAAAATAGAGGAACTGACCATACTCGTTCTGTACGCCTTTTCTGGCCA
>CAUSIX010000283.1:0-2948 GCA_963531555.1 uncultured Oribacterium sp. | reverse complement strand
GATGTACAGGTGGTCGGGATGTTTATTTCCGTTATAAAAGTGGTTCTTGTGCCGATTATTCTCGGTATTGTGGTCAATCGTTTCTTTAGTAAGGTAACGGAGAAAGCGGTAAAAGCGCTTCCCTTGATTTCCACAACCGCCATTGTTCTTATTATTGCGGCGGTAGTTTCCGTGAATTCCCAACGGATCATGCAGAACGGTCTTCTGATTGTCTGTGTGGTAATCTGTCATAATGTACTGGGCTATCTCACGGGCTACCTTGCAGCAAAGGCCTTGAAGCTGGACACCACGAAGTGTCGTGCCATTTCCATCGAAGTGGGAATGCAGAACTCGGGGCTCGCGACAAGCCTTGCAGCAACGCATTTTGCCCAGTATCCGCTTGCAACGGTTCCGGGAGCAGTCTTCTCCGTATGGCACAACATTTCCGGAGCGATTCTTGCGAACATTTTCAATTACAGCTCAAAGCACGGCGGAAAGATTTAAGCGGTAGAGTATATTTATTGTAGTTCAGGAGGTTAAGATGATTAGTGATCATGTAAGGGAGGGCGTGCAGCAGGCGCCCCACAGAAGTTTGATGAATGCCTTGGGATTTACCAAGGAAGAGATGAAGAAGCCGATGATCGGTGTGGTTTGCTCCTACAACGAAATTGTGCCGGGGCACATGAATCTGGATAAGATTACGGAGGCGGTGAAAATGGGGATTGCGGAGGCCGGCGGTCTCCCGGTAGAGTTTCCCGCCATTGCGGTCTGCGACGGGATTGCGATGGGACACGTCGGTATGAAGTATTCTCTTGTTACAAGAGACCTGATTGCCGACTCCACGGAGTGTATGGCGAAGGCACACCAGTTTGACGGTCTCGTGATGATTCCGAATTGCGATAAGAACGTTCCGGGACTCCTCATGGCTGCGGCAAGAGTCAATGTACCGACCGTTTTCGTGTCGGGAGGCCCGATGCTTGCCGGTAAAGTACATGGCAAGAAGCGTTCCCTCTCCGCCATGTTTGAAGCGGTAGGAACGTATGAAGCGGGGAAAATGTCCTTAGACGAGTTAAAGCTCTATGAGGAAAATGTTTGTCCGACCTGCGGGTCCTGCTCCGGGATGTACACGGCAAACTCCATGAATTGTCTTACGGAAGTCATCGGGATGGGTCTTCCCGGAAACGGAACCATTCCGGCAGTCTATTCCGCCCGTATCCGTCTTGCAAAAGAAGCCGGCTATGCCGTGATGCAGATGGTGAAGGAGAATATCCGTCCGCGGGATATCATGACGAAGAACAGCTTTGAAAATGCGCTTCGTGTGGATATGGCACTCGGATGCTCCACCAATACGATGCTGCATCTCCCGGCGATTGCCCATGAATGCGGGATTGAACTCAATATGGAATATGCCAATGCTATTTCCGATACGACGCCGAATCTCTGCCACCTGGCTCCTGCCGGCCCCACGTATATAGAAGATCTGAATGAAGCGGGCGGGGTTTCCGCTGTCATGAAGGAACTTTCCAAGAAGAATCTTCTGCATCTTGACGGAATGACCGTAACGGGAAAGACGACGGGAGAGAATATCGAGCATGCACGGAATCTGGATCCGGAAGTGATTCGTCCGATTGAAAATCCGTTTATGCCAAATGGCGGCATTGCCGTTTTGAAGGGAAATCTTGCGCCGGATACCGGCGTTGTGAAGCGTTCTGCCGTAGCTCCGGAAATGATGGTACATGAGGGCCCGGCAAGAGTATTTGACTCCGAAGATGACGCCATTCTTGCCATTAAGGGCGGAAAGATTCATGATGGAGACGTGGTCGTGATTCGCTATGAAGGACCGAAGGGCGGTCCCGGTATGCGGGAAATGTTGAACCCGACTTCCGCCATCATGGGGATGGGACTCGGCAGTACGGTTGCCCTCATTACGGACGGTCGTTTTTCCGGTGCTTCCAGAGGAGCTTCCATCGGACACGTTTCTCCGGAAGCGGCAGTAGGCGGCCCGATTGCCCTTGTGGAAGAAGGCGACATCATTTCCATCGATATTCCGAAGAATAAGCTCGAAATGAAGGTTTCCGATGAGGAAATCGAGAGAAGGCGGAAGAATTGGAAGCCGAGAAAACCGAAGGTTACGGAAGGCTATCTTCTTCGCTATCAGGCACTGGTTACCAGCGGAAACCGTGGGGCTATTCTGGAATTGCCGAAGGACTGGAATTAAATCTTGCATATTTAATTAAATAATGTAAAATGAAAGAGGTATAGTAAAACTTACTATTTTTATATACCTCTTTTTTATTTTTTATGGATATTTTTACAAAAATTTATTGAAGTATCATAACGAAAATAGGAAGCTCGGCTAAGGCTTTTACGATTATAACTTGAGAAAGAACAGCGGGTTTACATGAGACAGGGAAGTAGTAAACAACAGGCTTGGAAGACGAGCAAAAAAGAAGGGAATCGTTTTATAAGGGGAAGTTTACTTTTGGCAGGAGTCTTGTTTCTGCTTCTTTTTGTTGTCCTTTCGCTTAATTCATGGAATCGCTATTTTCGAAAGAAACCCAGGGATTGGAAGGAATGGAAGGGAGTAGAAGAAAGCTACAGGCTTTCCGAGAAAAAAAATCTCCTCTTTTTAAGCTCTTATGATCCTGCAGATGAAGTATTTTCTCAGCAACTGGAGGGAATGGAAGAAGTTTTACACGAGAGCAATGTCCATCTGGATACGATTAATATGGACTTTCAGCATTTTAATCATGAAGAAGATGTAGAAGCCTTCTATTCCTTTGTGAAAAGCAGATTGGAATACAGAGAGAAGCCATATGACGGCATATTGGTAGGAGACAATCGTGCACTTCGTTTTGCTATGCAATACAAAGAAGAACTTTTTCCGAATTTACCGCTGGTCTTTTTTTCTGTAGACAGTAAGAATCTTTCGGAAGAAGAGGGGAAGAATTCTGAAATTACAGGTTATT
>CAUSIX010000282.1:0-2951 GCA_963531555.1 uncultured Oribacterium sp. | reverse complement strand
ATTAACCGGGATATCGAGGACCTTTGCAAAGCCGGAATCCCGATAAGGACGATGCAGGGTACAGGCGGCGGTATCAGCATCATGGACGGATACCGCATGGACAGGACGATCCTTACATCAAAGGATATGCAGATGGTCCTTGCCGGTCTCCGGAGCCTTGACAGCGTGAGCGGAAGCAGATATTACGGGCAGCTGATGGAGAAAATCCAGACAGGCTCATCCGAATTTATAAGTGGCAGGGATTCCATGCTTATCGACCTGTCCTCGTGGTACAAGGGGACGCTTGCGCCAAAGATTGAGATCATACAGGAAGCGATAGAGAACAGGCATTTGCTTGATTTCAAGTATTACGCTCCTTCGGGAGAGAGTGTCCGCACGATAGAGCCGTACTATTTGATATTTCAGTGGTCGAGCTGGTATGTATGGGGCTGGTGTTTAAGCCGCAAGGATTTCCGTCTGTTTAAGCTGAACCGTATGGACGGACTCTCAGACACGAGAGAGACCTTTATATGTCGAGAAGTTCCCATGCCGGATCTGTCCAATGAGAAGATATTCCCGGGCGGCATCCCGGTAAAGGCTCTTTTCACGCCGGATGTGAAGTGGCGGCTTGTGGAAGAGTTCGGTTCTGAATGCTTTACCGAGATGGATGACGGGCGGCTGCTCTTTTCTGCGGATTATACGGATATGGAGAACCTTGTCACATGGATACTGACTTTTGGTGGTAAAGCAGAGGTTCTGGAACCGCCGGAGGTTCGCAGGGCGATTAGGAAAGCTGCTGAGGAAACATTAAAAAACTACATGGAGGATAATGCAGTATGAGATTAGACGGTTTTGGATTACTGGTTGAAGATATGGCGAAAATGGTTCGCTTTTATCGGGATGTGATGGGTTTTGAGATTAGGGAGGCGGTGGAGAACGGTGCCACACCGGTACTGGAGCCTGAGCCGGAGCCGTGGGGTCAGAGAACCTGCTATATCGCCGATCCCGAAGGGAACCTGATTGAGATCGGTTCATGGAACAAGCCGTATGAAGAAAAAGCTCAATAAGCCGGAGGAAGAACAGATGGCATTTGATTATAAAAAAGAATATAAAGAGTTTTATATGCCAAAGGCAAAGCCGGAGATTGTTACGGTTCCGAAAATGAACTATATTGCCGTCCGCGGAAGCGGAGATCCGAATGCGGAAGACGGCGATTACAAGGCGGCTATCGGGCTTTTATACGCGATTGCTTTTACGATTAAGATGAGCAAGAAGGGCAACCATAAGATCGATGGGTATTTTGATTATGTGGTTCCCCCGCTGGAAGGTTTCTGGTGGCAGGATGGCTTGTCCGGGGTCGATTACAGTCATAAGGAAGATTTTCAGTGGCTCTCCGTGATAAGGCTTCCTGACTTTGTGTCAGAGGAAGACTTCAAGTGGGCGGTGAATGACGCAACAAATAAGAAAAAGCAGGATTTTAGCAAGGTGGAGTTCCTTACGATTGAAGAAGGACTCTGTGTGCAGTGCATGCATATCGGGGCTTATGATGATGAGCCTACCACGGATGTCATGATGGATCGGTATCTGGATGAAAACGGATACGAGAATGATCTGTCCGATGACAGGCGGCACCACGAGATTTATCTGTCTGATGCGAGGCGTGTTGCACCGGAGAAGCTGAAGACTGTTATCAGGCATCCGATCAAGGCAAAGGGAGATTGATATGGCATCAACGAAAGAATATCTGAATTTCGTCATAGAACAGCTATCGGGAATGGACGAAATATCCTATCGGGCGATGATGGGTGAGTATATCCTGTATTATCGCGGCAGGGTGTTTGGCGGCATATATGATAACCGACTCCTGGTTAAGCCTGTACCGACGGCAATGAAGCTGATGCCGGATGCGCCAATGGAGCTTCCGTATGATGGGGCGAAAGAGATGATTCGGGTAGATGATGTGGATAACCGAGAGTTCCTGTGTAAGTTGGTCGAGAGCATGTGGGAGGAACTGCCGGGGAGATAGGTCCGTATCACATCTCCATAGACCTTGGGAGCTTCAGGCTTCTGTCATAGATAAGCTTGCAAAGTTATGATGTAAATGATAAAATTACATCATGGCTTTTTCATTTCAGATGAGTCCTGTCAGAGATGGTGGTAGTTCATTCTTAATCTCTGCTATAGCAAAGCCTAGACTTTACTATTGGACATTATTAAATATAATTTTGATGGAGGATCTATGCAGGTTTCAACCAAATTTACCATTGCCTTACACATTTTAATTGCGGTGAAATACTTTGAAGAAGAATACAAGCTCACCAGCGATTTTCTCTCTGCCAGTATCGGCAGTAATCCGGTGATTATTCGAAATATCATGTCTCAGCTTCGGGAGGCGGGAATCATAGAAATTAAACGTGGTCCGGGAGGAATGCAGATTACCAGAGATTTAAAGGATATTTCTTTTTTAGACATCTATCAGGCGGTGGAAACCAGCGGTCAGGGAGAGCTTTTCAACTTTCATGAGAAGCCAAACCCCAACTGCCCCGTAGGAAAAAATATTCATAGGATCTTAGATGAGAGTCTTTTGGAAGTGCAGAAAAAGTTTGAAGAAGAACTGAAAGAGCATTCTGTGGCAGAGGTGTATGAGAGGATGCTTAAAGTATAAAAATATTCTCCCAAAATATTAAAATATTCTCCCTTTTCTTTCTTTGTTAAATCTTTTAAAATGAAAAAAAAGGATATTTTAGACTGCGAAAAAGAGGCGAATATGGAGAACAGTTTGGTTCAAATGAAAAATATTGCCAAGTCTTTTTCCGACACCAAAGTTTTGAAGGGTGTGCATCTGGAATTAGGCCATGGAGAGATTTTAGCGCTCTTAGGAGAGAACGGTGCAGGAAAATCCACTTTAATGAAGATTCTCAGCGGAATTTACAGTAAAGATGAGGGAGAAATATATTTAGACGGAGAGCTTT
>CAUSIX010000281.1:0-2960 GCA_963531555.1 uncultured Oribacterium sp. | reverse complement strand
CAGGGGCACCGGTCTCATGGATTGCCTCAATCTCATCGACAACCGCCTCAAACTTTTCTTTCTTGGACTTATATACCGCATCATCCAAATCTTTTCTCTGTACGGGCTTATTAGGCGGAATCTGGATAACGTCCATGGAATAGATATTTCGAAACTCCTTCTCCTCCGTCTGTGCGGTACCGGTCATTCCGGCCTTTTTCTTAAATTTGTTAAAGAAGTTCTGGAAGGTAATGGTTGCCAGAGTTCTGGACTCTCTTTTTACCTTCACATGTTCCTTCGCTTCAATCGCCTGATGCAGTCCGTCGGAATACCGTCTTCCGTTCATAATACGTCCGGTAAATTCATCGACAATCAAAACCTCATCATCCTTTACGACATAATCCACATCCCTCTGCATAAGGTTGTTTGCCCGAAGAGCAAGGATGATATTATGCTGAATCTCGAGGTTCTCCGCATCGGCAAGGTTGTCAATATGAAAATACTTTTCTACTTTTTCTACACCCTGCTGCGTAAGGTTTACCGTTTTTTCCTTTTCGTTAACAATAAAGTCTCCGCTTTCCTCAATTTCCTCTCCTAAAATAGCATTAATTTTGGAAAACTCGGCGGATTCCTCTCCTCTTTCGAGCTGTCTTGCTAAAATATCGCAAAGTTCATAGAGCTTTGTAGATTTTCCGGACTGTCCGGAGATGATAAGCGGCGTTCTCGCTTCATCGATTAAAACGGAGTACACCTCATCGATAATACAGTATTATAATCCTCGTAAAACCTGCTGATTTTTGTAAATCGCCATATTGTCACGAAGATAATCAAATCCGAGTTCATTGTTCGTTACATAAGTAATGTCGCACGCGTAAGCGGCCTGACGCTCTTCCGTAGACATTTCATTCAAAACGGTTCCGACAGTCAGTCCCAAGAAACGATGAACCTGCCCCATCCAATCCGAGTCACGCTTGGCAAGATAGTCATTTACCGTTACGATATGCACACCCTCTCCCGTTAACGCATTGAGATATGCGGGACAGGTAGAAACCAAAGTCTTACCTTCACCGGTTTTCATTTCCGCAATTCGACCCTGATGCAAAACCACACCGCCGATAAGCTGAACCGGGAAATGCTCCATCCCGAGAACTCGCTTTGCCGCTTCCCTAACTGTTGCGTAAGCCTCGGGAAGAAGATCGTCAAGACTCTCTCCTTGAGCCAGTCTCTCCTTGAATTTTCCCGTCTGTGCCTTTAAATCCTCGTCAGACATTGCCGCCATAGTTTCCTGTAAAGAAAGGATTTTATCTACCTTCGGTTGTATCAGCTTCAACTCTCTACTAGAATGTGTTCCAAATACTCTTTCAAAAAGATTCATTCTTCTATACTCCTTCTCCATACAGCAGTAGTATGGCCTGTATAAATCTATAACTCATAGAGTTTACCATTACTCCCGTTCTTTAGCAAGAAAGAAGCAGTGAAAATGCTGTGAAGTGAAATCAGCTTAAAAACAGAAGCTTTTTAATACATGATTTTTTTGTGAAATTCCTCTTTAAACTTTGGATTTTGTTTCCATTTTTTATATAAAATGCTATAATCCTTCTAAGAAGATTCTTCTTCTTAAAAGAAAAAGAAAGGAAGGATTCGTTTATGAAATTTAGCATTACAGGAAGAACCATTAGTCTTACGGAGGGGTTGAAAAATATGGTGGAGAAGAAGCTCGGAAAGCTGGATAAGTTTTTCCAAGCGGATACACCTTGTAATGTAACTCTTTCCACGCAGAAGGATATGCAGAAAATTGAGGTTACCATTCCTGTTAAGGGCAGCGTAATCCGTGCTGAAGAATCTACCGAGGATATGTATCAGTCCATCGATCTTGTCGTGGATGTTCTGGAAAGGCAGATTCGAAAGTACAAAGATAAGCTGGTAGCCAGACATCAGTCCTCCTCTTTCACTCCGGAATTCCTGGAAGAACAGGAAAACTATGATGAGGAAGAAATCAAAATCGTTCGTACAAAGCAAATTGATTTAAAACCCATGACAGCGGAAGAGGCATGCCTGCAAATGGAACTTTTAGGACATAACTTCTTCGTTTTCTTAAATGGAGATTCCGGGAAAGTCAATGTTGTCTATAAAAGGAAGACAAAAAGCTATGGTCTGATTGAACCGGAGGAATAAAAGGCGAGGTTTTCCTTGTCGCTACATCGTCTTTCCTAAAAATTCAGTTTTAAAAACACAAAGAGATGTACAAATAGCGGGACTGCTCCGATAAACCATCGGAACAGTCCCGCTTCTTTCACAAAAAGGGGGTGTTTTCTCCATCTTACCCTATAAAAAATCATTCTATTCCCTAAGAGGCAATGTCACCAGAACACTCCTGCATACGACGTTTTGTGCCGAGTCCCAAGAAAAACAGGATAAAAATAATCGGAAGAACTATCGGCACCGCAATATTAATGACCGCCTGTGATGCATAGCACAGAAGAGAAAGCCCGGTTGCCAAGGGAAACGCAGTATCACGGAAACTTTCCTCCTTATCCCAATCTTTCGCGCTCCACAACGTTTTCCAAGAAAAAAAGAGGAATAAGAGGTAGACTATAAAGCCGAATACACCGACGGTAAGAAGAAGATTTAAATATTCATTGTGAATATTATCAATCGCAGTATAAGCACTTTGGCTCACCTCAAATTTATAGTGGTCATTGGTGATCATGTAAAAACTATCCGGTCCATAGCCGAAAAACTTCTGCCAAAAAGGCATTTTTCTGGTAAAAAAGTCTATTCCCATCTTCCAAATAAACCCTCTTCCCGTTCCCCAATGATCATCAAAATGAAAATAAGAAGAATAGTTATTCAAAAAGTCGAGTTTATGCGTTACATTCGCATCAACAAAAACCAAAACCACCGTCATCAGAATAAGAAACAGGAGAACCATATAAATCGGCTTGACTATCTTTATTAGAGCCTCTTCCTTCATTTTCATG
>CAUSIX010000280.1:0-2975 GCA_963531555.1 uncultured Oribacterium sp. | reverse complement strand
AAACAGGAAAAAATGGATGTAAAGCGACTGGGACAGGGAGTTTATCATGCAAAAGGAAAAATTTATTCAATTTTTAGAGAAACTTGCTCCAAAGAATCTGGCTGAGGATTGGGATAATGTCGGTTTTCTTCTGGGAAAAAGAGAGGGAGAAGTAAAACGTGTTTATCTATGTCTTGATGTAGACAGTTTTGCCGTGAAAACTGCGATAGAAGAAGGCTGCGATTTTATTTTAAGTCACCACCCTTTCATTTTTAAAGGCTTAAAATCGGTGACGGAGGAGAACGTACAGGGAAAGAAAATCATTTCTCTGATAGAAAATAAGATTTCCGTATTTTCCATGCATACAAACTTTGACAGTGTGGAAAAGGGTATGGCTGATCTTGTAGCGGAAAAACTTGGATGGAAGAAAGAAGGGGTTATCGAAGCCGTAACTCCCTCTGAGAATGGAGTAGAACAGGGAATCGGCTTTTTTACACATCCGGATAAGGAATACTCTTGTGAAGAACTCGCTAACTATGTAAAAGAAAGCTGCAAATTACCTTACATTGAGTATTTTGACAGCGGAAGAAAAATACGTAAGCTTGCAGTATGCCCGGGCTCCGGGAGAAGCCTTTTATCCTCTTTACCATCCGATGTAGATGCCTTCATTAGCGGCGATTTCGGGCATCATGATGCAGTGGACAGTATGGAGAAGGGATTAAGTCTTATCAATGCGGGGCATTACGGTTTGGAGCATTTCTTTGTACCTTATATGAAAGGCCTAATCCGTCGACATTTTCCGGAGATAGAACTTATCGAAGAGAAGATTCATTTTCCCGGAAAAGTGCTGTAAATTTGTCGGAAATAGAAGAGGAAATACCGTATTTTTTTAAAGAGAAAAGCATCCACTCCGTTATTTATCATGGAAGTATATTGAAATCGAGGGATACGAGAGGAGATTCAGAAATGAAAGTTACTGCAAAAGGGAAAACCGTAGAAATAGAAAAAGGAAGTCGTTATCAAGATCTTGTGCCGTATTTTCAGGAGCAGGAGGAGTATCCGCTTCTTTTGGCAAAGGTGGGAAGCCGGATTTATGAGTTGCATAAGAAGGTTCCGGATGAGGATTTTACGGTAGAATGGATTACTATTCGAGACAGAATTGGGATGCAGAGTTACCAGCGTTCTGCAGTTTTTATGCTTTTAAAAGCTTTTTTTTATCATTGTAAGGATGTACCGGGCTTTAATGTAAGTATTGATTACACCCTTGGAGGAGGTTTTTACGGTTATATATCCGGAGATATTAAACTGAGTGAGGGATTGCTTTCCAAGGTAAAAGCAACGATGAAAGAATATGTTAAAGCGGAAATGCCTATTATGAAACGAAATATTTCTACAGGAGAAGCCAGAAAGCTTTTTCATAAACTGGGGATGACTTCTAAGGAAGAGTTATTTCGATTTAGGATGACCAGCCGTGTAAATATTTACTCTTTAGGAAACTTCCAAGATTATTTTTACGGTTATATGCTTTTAAATACGGCTTATGTCACTCTATTTGATCTTTTCTCCTATGGAGATGGTTTTATTTTGCTATTACCGAAGGAAAATAATCCAAAAGAGCTTGCAGAGTTTAAGCCGATGGATAAGCTTTATGCGGTACAGAAGTCCTCTTCAAAGTGGGCCGGTGAAGTGGGAATAAAAAATATCGGTGCTTTAAACCAAAAAATTGTTTCCGGAGATCCGGATTCTTTGATTCTTATGCAGGAGGCTTTTTTTGAAAAACAAATCGGCAATATGGCCATGGAAATTGCAGAGAAAAAGAAGCGTTTGGTTTTAATTGCCGGCCCTTCATCTTCAGGAAAAACAAGTTTTTCCAAGCGCTTAAGTATTCAGCTTTCTGCGCTTGGAAAAAAGCCGCATGCTATTTCCGTTGATAATTATTTTCTCGGAAGAGAATATGCGCCTAGAGACGAAGAGGGAAATTATGACTTTGAATCTATTGAAAATGTGGATTTACCTCTTTTTAATAAGGATATGCTTGCACTTCTTTCCGGGGAAAGAGTGGAACTGCCCCGATATAATTTCCTGAGCGGCAAAAGAGAATATAAAGGAGACTTCTTGCAACTTGGGGCGGAAGATATTTTAGTTATTGAAGGAATCCATTGTCTGAACGACAAAATGTCGGAATCCCTTCCGGAAGATAGTAAATTTAGAATCTACATATCTGCGCTTACCCCCTTAAACATTGACGAGCATAACCGTATTCCGACAACGGATGTCCGACTTCTTCGCAGAATGGTTCGGGATAACCGTACACGAGGATATTCTGCAGAAGACACGATTTCCATGTGGAAGAGTGTAAGAAGATGAGAGGATAGGAATATTTTCCCCTATCAGGAGAAGGCGGATGTCATGGTGAATTCCGCCTTGATTTATGAGCTTCCGGTTTTGAAAATTTTTGCAGAACCGCTCCTTTTCCAAATAGAGGAGAACAGCCCCTGTTATCAGGAGGCAAAGCGTCTTTTGAAATTCCTCGACTATGTGCTTGCCTTAAGCCCCGAGTCCATACCGCATAACTCCATTCTAAGGGAATTTATCGGGGGCTCCTGCCTTCATGTAGGTTAAGAAGAGGCACTACATAGGAGGCCTAAAAATTTATTCCTCATCATACCACTCTAAGAAGGAGTGCTTTATACCCTTGTCTTTTAGCCCGAGAATAGTCTGCTTGGAAACATTTTCGGTAGAACGGAAGATGTTTTTTTCAATAAAAGGATTGCTCTTTTTCAATTCGGCAATCAGTTTTTTGGTTTCCAGACGTTTCGAGCTTGTAGTTCCGTCCGTATGACAGGTAGAACAAGTCTCCGTAAACTTGCAGGCACACTGGATAAAATTCAGTTTATTATAGTCTCTCCAATGCTTGATCTCGTCTTCTCGTATGTAGTAGAGGGGACGGATAAGTTCCATACCCGGAAAGTTCGTGGAGTGCAGTTTCGGCATCA
>CAUSIX010000279.1:0-2982 GCA_963531555.1 uncultured Oribacterium sp. | reverse complement strand
AGCAACCATCGCAACGCCCAGAGTCATGATGAACGGCACCACGGTGGATAAACTGATGGGAATCTGATTCATAAGGCAAACCGCCGTTGCACAAGCGGTAATCGTAATCATGGAGCCGCACATATGGATATTGGCACAAAGAGGAACCACGAAGTTACGAATTTGTTCGGTAATCCCGTCATGCTTTGCACATTCAAGGTTGACCGGGATGGTAGCTGCAGAAGACTGTGTTCCAAGGGCGGTTGTATAACCCGGAATCTGATTTTTCATCAAAGTAAACGGATTCTTCTTGGCAATCGTCCCTGCCACGATAAACTGCACAAAAAGATAGCAAAGGTGCATAATAATGACCACAATGAATACCTTCCAAAGAATAGAAAGGATGGCAAAGGTCTTTCCGGAACGAGTCATATCCACAAAGGTTCCCAGAATATACAAAGGAAGCAGAGGGATAATCACTTTATGCAAAACCTTATCAATAATGCCGGAGAAATCTTTCATTCCTTCATAAAGGGTAGAACCGATTTCCTTGCCGCGCATTGTGGACAAGCAAAGCCCCAAGATAAAAGCCAAAACCACAGCAGACAAAGTATCGAACATCGGCGGAATACTGATGCTGAAGAAAGATGCCACAGACTGATCTGCCGTTGCCTGAATCTGTGCCATCGCATCCTGTGACATAAAACTCGGGAACAAATTAATGGAAACAAAATAAGAAATCGTTCCGCCAACAAGGGTAGACCCATAGGCCAGAATAACCGTAAAAAGCAAAAGTTTTCCGGCTCCTTGGGAAAGATCGGCAATTCCCATAGTAACATAGGCGAGAATCATTAACGGAATGACGAATTTCAGAAAATTACTGAAAATACCGGATAGCGTCACAACCAGACTGCAAAATCCGAGGGGAGCGTATTGCCCGATTAGAATACCGAGAATAATCGCGATGATAAGTTTTGGCACCAGCCCTATTTCTCTTTTCATTTCCTTTCCTCCTTCAAAGGCATGAGACATACTCAACTTTGCTATATAAAATTCCCAAGCAGAGTGATTCTACTTGGGAATTATTATCAATAATATACAAGTAAAACATCGCCGCTTTGTATATTATAACCTATGAAAATCTTTTTGTTAAGACTTTATTTCTAAAGTATTCCGCCAACAGCAACAATAAGCGGAGCAAATACCAAGGCAATTACGGTCATTAATTTTATTAAAATATTAATAGACGGGCCTGAGGTATCTTTAAAAGGATCTCCCACAGTATCTCCCACCACTGCGGCCTTATGTGTATCCGAGCCTTTTCCTCCGTGATGTCCTTCTTCAATATACTTTTTTGCATTATCCCATGCACCGCCTGAATTGGACATAAAGATAGCCATCATAACTCCGGACACGAGAGCTCCGGCAAGTAAGCCTCCAAGAGACTCCGCCCCGAGTAAAAGGCCGATTACGAGCGGTGCAAGAACAGCCAAGACTCCGGGAACAATCATTTCTCTTAAAGCCGCATGAGTGGAAATGCTGACACAGGTTCTATAGTCCGGTTTCTCCGTTCCCTGCATGATTCCCGGCTTCTCTCTAAACTGTCTTCTTACTTCAGAAATCATGGAAAATGCAGCTTTACTTACCGAACTCATCGTAAAAGCGGAGAAAAGGAAGGGGAGCATAGCACCGACGAAAAGACCAATACATACACGGCTGTCCAATACATTGATATTTTGCAAGCCTACCGCCTGCGCATAGGAAGCAAAAAGGGCAAGTGCGGTAAGAGCCGCAGAACCGATGGCAAATCCCTTTCCCATGGCTGCCGTGGTATTTCCTACAGCATCCAGCTGATCCGTAATATTTCTAACTTCCTCGGGTAGGCCTGCCATCTCCGCAATACCTCCCGCATTATCCGCAATCGGGCCGTATGCATCTACCGCAACCGTGATAGCGGTTGTAGATAACATTCCCACAGCGGCAAGTGCAATGCCGTACAGTTCGAGCACATGATAGGAAATAAAGATGGCTATACAAATCAGTAAAATGGGAATAGCCGTCGAACGCATACCGATAGCCATGCCGGAAATAATATTGGTAGCCGGTCCCGTCTCGGACTGCTTTGCAATCTCCTTTACCGGATTATAGGAAGAAGAAGTATAGTACTCGGTTATGCCGCCGATAACAAGTCCGGCAACGAGTCCTGCCATAACGGCGAATGCCGCATGAAAGTCACCAAAGAAATATTGCGACAAAACAAAAGCAAAAACCAATACCGCAACAGCGGAAGAATAGCTTGCCATCTTTAAGACCTTACTCGGATTATCTCCTCCCAGAGTAAGCACCAAAATACTTCCGAGAACGCAGGCAAGTAAGGAAAGTCCTGCCAAAAGTAAGGGGAATGCCACGCCCTCTACCGACTTTGCTTCTAAAAGTGCGCCAAGCGTCATGGCGGAAACCAAGGCTCCTACATAGGACTCAAAAAGGTCTGCTCCCATACCGGCAACATCACCTACATTATCTCCTACGTTATCGGCAATTACCGCAGGGTTTCTCGGGTCGTCCTCCGGGATTCCCGCTTCCACCTTACCTACCAAGTCTGCTCCGACATCGGCAGCCTTGGTATAAATACCGCCACCCACACGGGCAAAAAGAGCAATACTGGAAGCTCCGAGAGAAAAGCCGGATAGTACGCCGACATCCTTCGTACAAAGGTAGAATATCC
The DNA here is from genome assembly GCA_963531555.1 of uncultured Oribacterium sp. Classification (GTDB taxonomy): domain Bacteria; phylum Bacillota; class Clostridia; order Lachnospirales; family Lachnospiraceae; genus Oribacterium. The sequence goes on along the minus strand of CAUSIX010000279.1, from coordinate 278 downwards.
CGATGCCGAAAATTCCGAATCCGGATACACACATACCCATGACGGAACCTCCGGAAAAGGCAACGGAAAGCGCCTTTTTCATTCCGGACTGTCTTGCCGCCTCTGCCGTACGAACATTCGCGGCTGTCGCGGAACGCATGCCGAAGTAACCCGCCAAAGTAGAAAGTAAAGCGCCGAAAACAAAAGCGACTGCACTAAGCCAGCTTCTTGTTCCGAGGCCAATACACAAAAATAAGCTGCAAACAAAAAAAAGAAGGATCCGATATTCTGCAAAAAGA
>CAUSIX010000278.1:0-2997 GCA_963531555.1 uncultured Oribacterium sp. | reverse complement strand
ATGGGCAGCAAATCCTTTAAGAAGTTCAGAGAAGCCATTCTCGACGAGAACAGAGCATGGAACAAAATCGCGAAAAAGACTGCTCCCCTATATGCCGTATTCATCCTGCTTTTGGAGTCCGGACTTTTACTCCTTGTTCCTCTTGGCGGGAGACTTTTCCTGCGGGGATCTATCCCAGCAAGTGTATTTCTCCTCTTTTCCTACATCGGATCCTTGTATTTAACGGAACTGCTACCGCTTCAACAACTTTCCGGGAATTTTGCACAGGCATTTAGCGGCATGAACAAAGTAAAAGAAATACTGGCGCTTCCTACCTTTGAAGGGGGCGACGATTTCCCCGAAAGCCATGATATCCGATTAAAAGGCGTGCGTTTTTCCTATGACGGGAAAATAAACGTACTGGAAAATGCCAACCTAAGCATCCGGGATGGCGAAAAGATTGCCGTTGTGGGAGCATCCGGAGCGGGGAAAAGCACGGTTGCCGCACTGATTGCCCGTTTCCATGATGTGAACGAGGGAGAGGTTTTGATTGGAGAGAAAAATGTCAAAAGCATTCGCTATGAAACGCTTCTTCAGAATATCTCTCTTGTCTTTCAGAAGACTTTTCTGACCCGGGACTCTGTTTTTGACAATATCCGTATGGGGAGTAATGCAACTCTTACGGAGGTGAGGGAAGCTGCAAGAAAAGCGCAGATTGACGATTTTATTATGTCCCTTCCGGATGGATATGATACAAAGGTCGGAAGTTATGGTTCCCGCTTTTCGGGTGGAGAAAAACAACGAATCGCCATCGCAAGGGCCATTTTGAAAAATGCGCCGATTCTCATCCTGGATGAAGCGACAAGTGCCGCAGACCCTGAAAACCAGATGGAGATTGACAAGGCGATTAAGAACCTCTGCAAAGGAAAAACCGTCATCATCATTGCCCATCGGCTTAGTGTTGTCGGCATGTTTGACAGGGTTTTGGTGGTAGAAAATCACACGATTTCCTATATAGGAACCCATAACGAATTGCTTTCACGGAACAGAACCTATCGGAAAAGTTGGGAAAGCTATGAAGCGGCAAGAAATATCCGTTATGGGAAAGGAGGAGACGTAAGATGAGAGACAAGAATCTTTTCCATAAGAATCCCCGGTCTTACCTCGGGCTGCTATTGACTGTTCTAGAAGGACTACTTTCCGGAAGTAACTACATTGTCCTTTACGCGGTGCTGAAAATGCTGTACGACGGGTCTGCCGATATAAGGAGCATCACCCGTATATCCGTCCTCGTCGGCGTAATCTTCCTGATACGGCTTGCCATTTACAGCACAGGCTATACACAGAGCCAAATCGGTGGCGCCGAGGTTTCTAAAAATATCCGTCTCGGCATTGGTGATAAGCTAAGGAGAGTTCCGCTATCCTCTTTTACGGAGAAACAGGAAGGACAATATATCAATATCATGACGGCAGATGTAAACAGTTATGAGCAGATTCTGACGCACAAACTTGCCTCCCTTGTGAAAAACGGAGTTCTGTCCGTAATCGTACTTGCTTTGATCTGTGTTCTCTATTTTCCTGCCGCAATCCTCCTGCTGTTTTCTCTTCTACTCCTCATTCCGGAAATGTTGCTGTCGTTTCGAATTGTGGAAAAGTACGGCAAGGAGAAGAATTCCGTTACAGCGGAAGCCGTAGGACAAATCGTTGAGTACATTGACGGAATCCGGACTTTCCGTTCTTATGGAATGGGCGGTGTTAAAAACAGAAATACAACAGATACCCTGCGTAAATTCAGCACCGTCAGTTATCAATATGAGGCACACGGAATACCTGTTAATTTCGCTTTTAACATTGTCCATTGGCTGACCGTTCCGCTTGTGATGTGGATTGGATTCCTCCCATGGCAGTCCGGAGACATTTCCGCAGTCACTTTCCTGTTTCTCTGCATGATGCCAATGGTTTTCGCTCGTCTGACCGCTGCGATTTCGGTCGATCTGTTCAGTTACAGGAATCTCCTGCTCTCTAAGACAAACATTCAAAACGTATTGGCGGAAAAGGAAGAAGCGAAAAGCCAAGCTATTTTTTCTCCCAAAGAGCACGACATCTCCTTTCACGATGTATCCTTTTCTTATGTACAGGGGGAAGTTGTTCTGAAAGAAATGAACTTCTCCATCCCGGATTGCAAGCTAACCGCAATCGTGGGAGACTCCGGATCAGGCAAATCAACAATTCTGAATCTGATTGCAAAGTATTATGATCCGGATAGCGGAGAAATTACCATCGGAGGACAATCTATCCGAAATGTCAATGCGGAAGATGTGCTGGATAGAATCTCCATGGTGGATCAGGACACCTTCCTGTTTAATGATACAGTTCGGGAAAATATACGCCACGCAAAACCTTCCGCCACCGATGAAGAAATTGAAACCGCCTGCCAAAAAGCGAACTGTGACCCGTTTATCCGCAAAATGGAAAAGGGCTATGATACTCCCGTCGGGGAAAATGGAAACCTGCTTTCCGGCGGTGAACGGCAGCGGCTTTCTATTGCCCGGGCCATTTTGAAAAACAGCCCGATTCTGCTTCTTGATGAGGCAACCGCCTCTTTGGATATTGAAAATGAATTCGCTGTAAAACAGGCAATTGTAAGTCTTCTGCAAGAAAACAAGACCGTTGTGATGATTGCGCACACATTGTCTATTATAAAAAACGCGGATCAAATCCTCGTGCTGTCCGGTGGAAAAGTAGTGGAGTCCGGAACCCATGAAAAACTTTTGGCATTGGGCGGTAAATATACTGCCATGTGGAACGCCGAACAATCGATTACGGCGTAGAGGGGGGCACTGAATTTACTCTTCCAAGATGGAAGTCCCCTTCTGTACTTTTTCAATAAACAAAGGACAGAGGGGCTCTATAGTATCTTCACCATTTCTTCAATAGGTCTATACTTCTCGTGCATCGATGCCGGCTTTGCGTCGTCCGCCGCCTAGCCTAGAGGCATCAGGCAGACCAGCGTTACCG
>CAUSIX010000277.1:0-3003 GCA_963531555.1 uncultured Oribacterium sp. | reverse complement strand
ATTCCCGTTCGTTCTTCCGGTATTTCCGTTATTTTTGGGTCTTTTATTCTTAGGCTTTGCTTTTGCGGATCCGGACTCAAGAACCTGTAAAGTTTTTGCTCCTGCCATACCGTCCGCAGTAAGACCGTTCGTACTCTGGAAAGAAAGAACCGCATCCTTTGTAAGTTCCCCAAAATAGCCGGAAGCCTTATCGCTTGGTAAATAACCGTATTTTACCAAAAGCTTCTGCATGTTCTGTACATCACTGCTCTGCTCTCCGAGACGCATACCGAAAGGCTTCGCCGAATCGGAGTCCAAAACCGTTCTGGTGTCCGGTCCGAGATAGCCGTCCACTACCTGATCGTTTCTGGACTGAAAGGCACGAATCGCGTTTTGCATGCTGAGACCGAAATTTCCGTCCGCCTCTCCGGAAAGATACCCGAGAGCTATCAGTCTGTTCTGGTATTTCTTTACAATATCACTTTGCTCACCAAGCGCAATGATATTGGCCTTTACCTCATCGGAATACAGTAAGTCTACTGTAGCGGATCCTACCGTACCGTCTATCGTGAGATGGTTTACCTCCTGCAGCTTCTTTACCGCCGTCTCGGTCGTTGCATCAAAATTCCCGTTAATTTGACCGCTCTCGGTAAGATAGCCGAGATTATATAAACGATACTGAATCTTTGTAATATCATCTCCCTGGAAACCCAACTTTGCCGCGTAGTGCGGTGCATTGTCCGCCATAAGAGCATCCCAAGTATCCACTCCTGTGATGCCGTCCATAGTACGCCCGGTCTGCCTCTGAAAATACTGTACCGCTTTCGAAGTAGCATCTCCGTAATACGTAGTCGGATCATCATCCTCCATATAGCCAAGTTGCATAAGGCGCTCCTGCAAATCTTTTACAACGGAATTAATGACTCCTACCGTGAGATTCACCGGTGCCAAATCCTCTGCCTGCGCGTCAATGGTTACCCCCTCAATAGAGGGAAGGACATTGGCATTGATGCCGAGTGCCGCAATTGCTGCAGACTCTTCTCCGCTATCCTCTGTCGTCAGTACAATATCCGATCCGGAAGCAGCCGCCACTTCCTGTTCCGCTCCAATCTTCTTTTCACAGGCAGTTAACCCCAGCAGTGAGGACATAAGAACGAGAGAAAGACCTCGTTTTACTATTGTATTCTTAATCATTCGATTCTCCAGCTTGAAAAAGGAAAAAGAAACTTGCTCTTTCCCATATATTTCTAGTTAAAACAGCAGTTCTATGATAACATAAGAGCGTTTCTCATCCTATAAAGAAAATCTTAAAATTGTAAGTAAAGGAGCATTATGCGCTTAAGACACATCAGCGGATCGGAAGATTTCGTCTCTTCCTCCCGTTTCGTAATCCAAAATAAAGAAGACTATAAAGGGCATTTTTCGGAAAAGCTCTTCGGAAACGAGCATCCGCTTTCCCTGGAAATCGGGATGGGGAAAGGAAAATTCATTTACGAAATGGCAAAGCGGGATCCCGTACGGAACTTCATCGGCATCGAACGCTATGACAGCGTACTCTTGAAAGCGATTAAACGACGGGAAAAAGAAGAGGAAGGCAGAACAGTTTTAAAAAACCTCTACTACATGAGCATGGACGCGAGACTCCTTACGGAGATTTTTTCTTCCGAAGAAATTGACACGATTTATTTGAACTTCTCCGACCCCTGGCCCAAGAAAAGACAGGCGAACCGCAGACTCACAAGTCCGGTATTTTTAAAGCTCTATGAGCAGGTTCTTTCCAAGGATGGACATATCGAATTCAAGACGGATAATCGGGATTTATTCGATTACTCTTTAGCGAGCTTTCAGGAAAATGGCTGGGATATCCTCGCAAAAAGTTTTGACCTCCATCATGATGATATGCTCTCTAGCGGAAATATCATGACAGAATATGAGGAAAAGTTCTCCGCAAAAGGAAACCCGATTTGCAAGTGTATTGCGAAGAAAAAGAAGGTATAGGGAAAGAGAGACGGAAAGAGATACGGAAGGAAAGTGGAAAACGGATGAAACGAAGTGTAGGACAAAAGAATGACCGTGCACAACAGCGAAAAAACGGTATTTCTTTTCACAGCATTTATTATCGCTACTTCACCTTTATCTTTTCCCTTCTCATTATGATTTTTTACGTCATCGGAAAAGGAAAAGGTCTTGCCGTTCTGCATGTAACTCTTCCCACTGCCAAACTACAGTTAAGCCCGCTAAAGTTCGCACTCTATGGAAACGGCATTCTGCTCCTCGTCTCTATTCCTTTCTATTTTTATAAAAAACTGTTTATAGGAAAAGAGGGGATATATCTTCCCGGCATAAAACTGTTCGTGCCCTGGGAAGAAATCAGCGCGGTAAGCCATGTCTGGATTTCTGAAGCGTCCCTTGCTAAAAAAGAAGGCGTCTTTTTTTATAACCGAAAAACCATTGTTTTCTACCGAAAAGAAAAGAAGCCGATTTGTGTTTACAATATCTCTCTTCTTTCCCTCTATGCCGTGAAATACTTTAGACCAAGTATGCCCGGCAATCTTTTCTTCGCGAGCTTATCCACCTTATGCAATATCACTTTAAATGCCCTCTTTCTTCTGGAAGGCTATCTCTTTTATTTCCGCGGTCTCTCACTCGGCGCTTTTATAATCTGGATACTGTGTTACTTCGCTAAAGCAACTCTTCTTCCTCTATGGATGCTGAAAATAGAGAACCGCATCCACGGAAGCTGCCTTCAGCATGACAGCCTCCTGAACGGAAATCGTTCCGATGTGATTCATATCTAGATTTGATTGTTTGTTTGCATTCCATGGATAGGGAAACAAGTGGCAATCTGAGCCCGTCAGTACTTGCTGAAAGCGAGCATAGCGACGCTTGAAGCTTAGTACTGCTACGAAAGGACATACTTTTTATCAGAAAAGTTGTCCTGCACAAGACCAACTTTCGAAGAAAGTTGCTTTGCGAAGCAAAGTGAGCATTGGGCTACCGAGCCCATGCTCAGTCAGGCGAGGT
>CAUSIX010000276.1:0-3009 GCA_963531555.1 uncultured Oribacterium sp. | reverse complement strand
ATTTCCGTTTACCCCGCCGAGGAAACGATAAAGAGGGATATCTAAGGCATTTGCTGCAGCTTTGCAGGTAGCAATAGAAACCGCAAGGATTGCATTTGCACCGAGCTTGGACTTATCCTTCGTTCCGTCAGCCTCAAGCATAGCGCGATCTACTGCATAGATATCCATCGGATCCATACCAAGTAAAATATCATTGATTATCGTGTTAATATTTTCAACTGCCTTGGAAACGCCCTTTCCGCCAAAACGGGACTTATCGCCGTCACGAAGCTCCAGCGCCTCAAACTCACCGGTGGATGCGCCGGAAGGTGCAGTACCTCTTCCTACGGTTCCGTCAGATAAAACCACCTCGGCTTCTACAGTCGGATTTCCTCTGGAGTCAATAATCTCTCTTCCAATGACCTTCTCGATCTCTAAGTAGCTCATTATACCCTCTCTTTCTTATGCAAATCCTTTGCATAAAACACATTGTCCTTTTATTTTAAGGTGAAAACGCCTTAAAAAGCCGGTCTCTATGCCTTAGAAAATTGCTTCCTCTCACGCATAAAATAACCTTCCTAATAGTAATGGATTGTCTTATTTGTGTCAAGTTGAAGGGTGGCATAAAGCCCTCTATCTCGACCTTCATAATCCGGAAAAACTTCCACTTCCCGATAGCCTTCTTTTTGGAAAATGCTTTTCACGCTTTCGCCCTGGTCATAGCCAATTTCCACATAGACTCTTCCTCCCGGAAGTAGAAAACGCTTCCCCTCCTTTGCAATTCTTCTATAAAAATCAAGGCCGTCCTCCCCTCCGTCCAGAGCTAAAGCAGGCTCATGAAGAGCAACTTCCGCATCGAGTGTTTCTATTACATCACGCCTTATATAGGGTGGATTGGAAACCAAAATGTCAAAAGCGGAAATACCTTTTTCTTCCATAAAAGATGGAAGCGCATCAAAAAGGTCCGATTCCAGAAAATGCACGGAAGGATTAAGCACTTGCTCTCGTATTCGATTAGGATCCGGTTCTCTTCCGCTAGAAAGCACGGAGCATTGCCATTCTTCTTTGGCACTTTCCTGTTCTAAAAAAAGCCTCCTGTAGTTCTCTTTTGCAACTTCCAGCGCTTTATCCGACTTATCGAGAAGCAGCACAGTTTTACAGTGCAGATTTTTTGCCAGAGTGAGGCCGATACAGCCGGAACCGGTACAGAGGTCCAGAATACTAAGTGCTTTGCATCCGGCAACTCCTACACTTTCGTCTGTTAATTCTCTTTTCTTACCGCTTCTCTTATCTTGCGCTCCGAGACTTTTCCATTTTTCTTCTTCCTCCAAAATGCGCTCCACAATGCACTCCGTATCTTGCCTTGGGCTAAGCACATTTTCGTTGACCAAGAAAGAAAGGCCGAAGAACTCCTGCCTGCCAAGAATTTGAGAAAGAGGAATACGCCGGAGACGTTTTTCCAAAAAGGTGAAAAAACGGTTAAGAGCGGAATCCGGCTCTTCATCAGCAGAAGAAGAAAGCGCTAAATCTCCGGTAACTCGCGAAGACGAAAGTGCCGGCTTCTCTTCTGCTCTTTTCCTATATAGGGTAAAAACCGCCTCTCTTTTTCCTAAAAGATAGTCCTTTGTATCCAAAGAAAATGCTTCCTGTAAAAGAAGTCTTAAGTCCAACTCTGCCTCTTCTACACCGGCTTCTTTCAGGAGCGGAAGAGCATATCTTTCCAAATCAAGAAAAGAAAAGGCAGTGCTTTGCCCTTTCTCATCTTGACTCCTTAAAAACTCTTCTTTCAGACTATTTGCCATCTCTTTTTCTTTCCCGTCTTCTCTCAAACCCTGTCCTTCTCTCCGGCAATTTCTGTATCGAGTATTGCCCAAGTCCTATATTTTTCACCTACTTTTATCCAGTTTCATCCACTTTTATCATCAAAAACTTGCATTTCCTTTATGGCTTTTCCGGAAAATGTTCTCTCTGAAATGCCCTCCAATCAAAGACCTTTTCCACAGCAGCAATGGCTACTTCCACCTCTTCGGCATCAGGCTCTTTCGTCGTCAGGCCCTGCATCCACATACCGGGGATAAAGAGAATGCGCGTTAAGGCATTGTCCACCATACCCACAAGGCGAAGTACTTCATAGCTAATGCCGGCAATCACGGGAATAAGAAGAAGACGCGCCAAAACTTTCATCCACAGACTGTCAAATTGCAGGAACATAAAGAGAAAAATGGAAATCATCATCACATAAACGATGAAACTCGTTCCGCAACGTTTATGCTCTTTGGAGGAAAGAAGAACATTTTCCACGGTTAAATCAAGACCATGCTCCACACAGTTTATACACTTGTGCTCCGCCCCGTGATACTCAAAGGTTCTTCGGATATCCTTCGCCCCGGAAATCAACTTGATATAAATAATAAATATGAGGATACGAAGCAGTCCCTCCAAAAAGGCGAGCATCGGTGCAATCGGGAGGACTGTCTTTAAGAAATTAAGCAATATGGTCGGGAGTGCTACAAAAATAAAAATTGCAGCAGCAAAGGAGAAGACCATCACAAGAGCCGATAAGACCTGCTCAAGCTTATCGCCAAAGATTTTACCCATTGCTTTTTCAATAGCTCCCGGCTCAGAGCCTTCATCATCCTCATAAAAACTTGCACTATGACTTAAGCATTTCATTCCTAAAGCCATGGAGTCGTAAAAAGAAATGATTCCTCTTAAAAAGGGGAGCTTCAAAAAAGGATATTTGTCCGTAAGGGAAAGGTACTCACTTTCCATAACGTCGATTTCTCCGCTTGGCTTCCGAACCGCAACGGAGTATTCCTCTCCGTTTTTCATCATGATGCCTTCTATTACAGCCTGACCGCCTATTCCGCTATATACCTGTTTACTCAATCTTTTCCTCTTTTCTATTTTACTTACACTTTTATAAATCTATTCACTTTATAGTTCTACCTATACTCTGTAAGCAACGGATATGCTGTACAAATTCTTATGCATTTGGTTCTATCTGTTCCTATCATTCTAATGATACTT
>CAUSIX010000275.1:0-3019 GCA_963531555.1 uncultured Oribacterium sp. | reverse complement strand
CCCTGTGCTCTCCTCAGTCCGAACTCCATGACCGAGTCGCCTGCCGCGGCATGCACGACTCGACTTGCCTTTGTCGCGATAAGAGACTGGTGATTAATCATGTTCAGTAAGGCAGTTTCAATAAGCTGCGCCTCTATAACCGGCGCAATGACCTTGACGAGAGGCTCCCTCGGAAATACCACGGTTCCCTCCGTAATGGCATATACATCTCCCGTAAAGTGAAAACCGCGGAGATAGTCAATGAAATCCTCATCAAAAACTTTCAAGCTTCTGAGATAATCAATGTCTTCTTCATTGAAGTTTAAATTTCGAACATACTCCACCACCGTCTCAAGACCACAGCAGATAGAAAAGCCGTTTCCGCAAGGGTTTTTACGATAAAACATATCAAAAATCACCCTTTCCTGTGCTTTGCCGCTCTTAAAATATCCCTGCATCATCGTCAGTTCATAAAAGTCCGTTAATAAAGTTAAATTTCTCATGCTACTCCTTCTTCATTGGTATTCGGAAAAGTATTCCGTACCTTTTTATATAAAACCCAAAGGCAACTTACGGTAATCACCCAAGTCACCGGATAACTGAAATAAAGTTGCTTTAGTCCGTGAAAAGCCGGGAGCGGGAAAAGTACCAGGACATAAAAAACTCTGGTAAAGCAAATGCCGATTAAGCTGATAAGCATCGGCTGGAAACTGTAACCGAATCCTCTTAATCCCCCCACAAGGATGTCCATCAGTCCGAAAATGCAGTAGGGGCATATGATGATAAACATCCTTTCTCTCGCAAAGCGCACCACTTCTTCCGAATTCGTAAAGAGTCCTGCAAGACTTTTAGAAAATAAAAAAACCAGAATATTACTGATTACGGCAATTATTCCGAGCGCCAAGATACAGTTCTTTAAAATAGCATTGATTCTCTTATACTGTTTCGCACCCAGATTTTGACTGGTAAAGGAAAGCATTCCCTGCGATACGGAATTCATCGCAATATAGACAAAGCCTTCGATATTTCCGGCAACAGTGGCTCCCGCCATAGCAATAGATCCGAAGGAGTTCACAGCGGACTGCATGCTCAGGTTGGAAATGGAAAAGAGCATTCCCTGTACGCCTGCCGGAATTCCCAGTTGAAAAATCCGATAAAGCTTTTTCGGATAAATCCGAAGCTGATTCAGCCTCAGCTTCAACACCCCCTCTTCCTTTAAAAGAAGAACAAAGAGAACCAAAGCGGAAAAGCTTTCGGATATGCTGGTGGCAATGGCCACGCCCTTTACCCCCAAACCCAGTTCTATTACAAAAAAAAGATTGAGAAGAACATTGATGACTCCTGCAGCAATCTGTGTGTAAAGGGGTCTTTTGGTATCCCCCACTGCCCGAAAAATAGCCGCAAGAAAATCATAAAGAATCAAAAAAGGTACACCGAAAAAATAATAGCGCAGGTAAATTTCCGCATTTTGAAACACATCATCGGGAATGGCAATCAGAATAAGCATGGGACGTATGATGCAATTTCCCAGAAAAAAAACGAGAACTCCGGATAAAATTGCCGCGCAAAATGCCGTAGATAATACTTCTTCCGTGTCCTTTTGTTTTCCGGCACCTACGCTTTGTGCAATGCAAACATTGACGCCCATGGCAAGCCCCAAGAAAAGGTTTACCAGAAGATACACGACCGTTCCGGTAGAACCGACAGCCGCCATCGCCTTGTGTCCGACAAAGCGCCCTACCACAATGACGTCCGCCGAATTAAAGAGAAGCTGCAACATCCCGGTGAGCATAAGAGGAAAGCTGAAACTCAAGATTTTAGGGAAAATACTTCCCTTCGTCATATCGATTTCATAGCTCTTTTTCATTTTTCCTCCCATCTGTATCACTCTTTCCGTCTGTAAGCTAATGTTATAGCATATAGAAAGCTCTTTTAACAGGATGCCGTACGGTTCATGCGTAAAATGTCCAATATAAATTTATAGATCTATATTTATAGTTTTATATTTATAGATTTATATTTATAGATTCAAATTCTGTAAAGCCTCGCAAAGTTCCCTCGCCTCATCTCCGATGAGAAGGTGAACTTCGTCCTTACTGGGGCGCACAACACCGGGAAAGCCCGCCATGCGAAGAATATTCTCCTGAACCAAGGCATACTCTTTAATCTTGACTTTCAGTTTCTTTGCATCAAAGCGTACAGACAGGATATTGTCTTTACCGCCGAGCCCTTCTATCAAAAGCGATACCAGCTTCCCCAAGTCCTTTTTCTCCATACTGATATGATAGCGATCCTTTTCCTCAATATGATACTGTAACGCTTCTTTTTGTTTTCTTTTCCGTATCACGCCTCTTATAAAAAGAAGGAATAGAACGAGAAGGATAAACAGCATAAGCAGTACAACTTCTTCTCTTCCGCCACTAAGCTTCGACAGCTTTTCCAGCATTTGGTCAAGAAACGGAATATTGGTCCTCCACTGTAAGAGGATAAGTATCGGTACAATAAAAAACAAAGTCATAATTCTCCAATCCTAAGTTTTTGGGAGATTTCCTGTGCAAAGCCACGATACCCGTTATTACCGATAACGCCGGTTTTGCAAGTGATCCTCCCCCCTAATTCACACTCCGGCACTAATGGGTCCGGACTGTTGCTTCTCATACTTTTTCAGTTCTTCCACATACTTCTTTCCAAGCTCGGAAAGACGCATTTTTTTATGTTTGATGTACCCAATCCGCATACTTTCCTCGGTATCCAAGGGAATCGCAATATACTCCGGACCGTTCAGTTCCTGACAAATGATTCCGGAACAAAGTGTATAGCCGTTTAATCCTACCATAAGATTTAAAATAGTGGCACGATCATTGACCTTAATTAATTTCTTGTAGGAATAAGTACTGAGTACCTCTTCCGCAAAATAGAAGGAATTTCGTTCTCCCTGGTCAAAACTGCAGCAGGGATACTCCATAAGGTCTTTCATCCGAATCAGTTTCTTCTTGGCCAAAGGATTTGATTTTGCCATAAAAACATAGATATCACAGGA
>CAUSIX010000274.1:0-3022 GCA_963531555.1 uncultured Oribacterium sp. | reverse complement strand
GGCTTCGCGGTGCAGCGTCTATTGTATTTGCCATCCTTGCCGTGGAAACGGTCGGGAGAGGGGATTATATCTATCACCTGGTTTTCTTCATAGTGCTCTTGTCTATCTTATTCCAAGGGTCTTTTCTTCCGTGTGTTGCGGAAAGACTGGATATGATTGACCGGGAGGGAAACGTGATGAAAACCTTTACCGATTATACTGAAGAAAAGGAAGTTCAGTTTATTGAATTTATCGTGCCGAGCGGACACAACTGGGCGGGACAGCGGATTAAGGATATCTTGATGCCGCCGGAAACGCTCGTCCTTTTACTGGAAAGAAACGGAAGAAAAGAACTTCCGGGGGGAGATACGGAGATTCAGACGGGAGACAGAGTGGTGATTGCCTCGGCAAAGCCTGTTGTCGGCTCCGACCTCGAAATCGTGGAGCTTCAAGTAGACGAGGACAGCATCTATGCTAAAAAAAGCATTGCGGAGATTCCGCGAGACGAGTCGGAGAGAGTCATGCTCATAGAAAGAGGAGAGGAAATCCTGATTCCCCGAGGGGATACCTTTATTGAAACGGGAGATATCCTTGTGATGTATAGATTAAAGTGAAGAGTGATGGGGAGCAATGATTTAGGAATGGAGCTAGCTGTAGTAGCTGAATAGAACTACCCAATAATCATTTCCATCACTATCGACATAATAGCCAGAGCCGAAACGCTTGTAATCGCCTCTCAAAATCAACTTGTTATGAGAGGGGATTTTTTCCCATGCATCTAAAGCGTTCACTGCACTTCTTTCGTTTTTGGCAAGAATTTCTCCGCAAACATCCTTGATGTCAAGAACGCATCCTCCCTCAGGTCTATTGTGAGAGAAGCTGAGCGAGCACTCCACCGCTCTTTGCTCCGCAATATCCGAAAGGCTTTTGCTTTCGCTGAGTTCGGATAAACCTTGGCTCTCCCTGTATCGGTTTATGTCCTGAAAAAGCTCTTCTTTCTCAATCTCTTTCTCGCTTTCATTCTCGCATGTTCTTTTTTCTGCTTCTCCTGCAAAAACCGGAGCGGTTAAGAGAAGGGAAAGCAAGAGAACTAAGGATACCGTAATTTTCATTCTATTAACCCGTTTTATGGTATTCATATCTTCTCCTTTGTACAAAATCACGATAAACAAAAAGAACACAATCCTTTATATGTCCTGATTATAGTGCAATATTGCTTCAAAAAACAACACTATACAAAATAATAGATAAATATATATTGATTAAAATAAAATAAATATACAAAATGCACAATAAAAAAGAGAAAATAATAAATGAATAAACTTAAAAATAACTAAGCTTTAGAGAAAATTACTGAGTAAAGAAGTTTAAAAGAGAAGAATTAAATTCACATAATAAAAAGCAATATTTTTACGTCTTATAATTTTTTCTTTCCGGACGATATTCTATATATCGAAATTTGGCGCTATCCGAAAGGAAGAAAGCAAGGGAAAGACGGTGCCAAATCATCCATAGGAACAAAAGTTTCAAGAGAGGATAAGAGAAAGGCTTTATGGGGAGGGAGGCCTTTTACAGGAGAGTATAGTAGAGGGACAGATTATGGGTATTCGGCGTGAGACGGAAAAAAGAAGAAAAAAAGAGGGAAGATGGAGAGGCTGGAAGAGCAAAGTATCCGTCTTTCTTATTATGTCTATCCTTCTTACGGGCACAAAGGGTGTGTCTGTGCAGGGGGAAGGAGAAGAACGGAAGAATTATGCGGAAAACGCTCTAGAAGTGGAAGGAAATCGTGTTAGGCTGCATTTCACGGTAGAAAGCTTGCGAGAGCTTTCGGAAAAAGCGATTCAGGAGGGAAAGCCTCTTTCCATAACGGAAGAGGAATTAAGTTATAGCAATGACCCTGAACTTTTGTCGCGTTATAGAGCAATTTTTTCTAAAGCTAAAGAAATCTATGAGATTCCGCTTTCTGACGAAGTGGAAGGCTTGGATGCGCTTCCTTTGGAAAATGGAGGAAAAATTCGCGCTTTTGTAGAAGCGGAGCCGAAGGCACAAACGGAAAGTACGGAAAGAAGTGAAGAAGAATCTGTGCTTTTATTTTCCGAGAACTCCGAATTCGGAAAGCTTATGGCTGAAGAAAAGCCGGATTGGTATCGGGAGAATCTTAAATATATAGAAGAAAATAAGAAAGATGTGGGAGGAGTAGAAGCGAAGAAAACCGGGGAAGATAGGGAAAAGCAGGAAACAAAGGAATCGAAAGAAAATAGCGTTGAAAGCACGGGAAAGGAAGAGAACGGCGCTACGTGTCCACCAGTCCTGTCTCCCAGCGAGATCAATACAGCTGAGCAGCTCCCGGCATCGGGAAGTATACTTCCGGCCAAAGAGGAAAAAGTGGAAGGCTGTACGGAAAAAGCGCAAGGTTCTGTGGAGAATACAGAAAACCATACGGAAAAAGCGGAAAGCTCCGTGAAAAATACGGAAAGTCACGTGGGGAGTGCGGAAAGTCAAAGTGAAGAGTCGGGGAGTTCCGCGGAAAAGCAGGAAAAGCAAAGCGAAAATTCGGAAAATCAGCTTGAAAACAGCAGGAAGGACTACCATGTAAGCGGAATCGAGACGATTTACTTCCTTTATGAGAACATGGGAGAGGAAAACCTGTCTTTCCGACTCTTTGTTGGGGAGAACAGCTATCCTACGGTAAGATTACAGGGAAGAGACAAGGTTGCGGCGAAGACTCTCATGGACGGAAAAGAATACTTTTCGGATATCCGCCTCCTTAAGTTTCAAAAATACAGCTTGAATGAGCTGGGAAGATACAGCCAAAACAAAGAAGTGGAAGGCTTCGGAACGGTAGAGGCTTTTTATGATAAGGAAGCTTTTTCGGAGAAAGTAAGCCTCAATGTAACACTCTTAAAAAAGCCGGAAGACATAAGTGAAGAGGAAAAGGGAGAGGAAAGCGGAGAAGGAGAAAAGTCGAAGGAAAAATCAAGTTCCTCCGATATCTTAAAGGAAAATGAGGTCATTAATATTTATCCAGTGGACACTGATGGTA